>JAKAFX010000099.1 GCA_021817735.1 Thermoplasmata archaeon
GCCCTCTTGCCATTTTGCCCAAGTTCTTCTAGGAATTCCGAGATATCAACCTGCTCCTCCATTGCTACTGTGGCAAGCACGAATTCGTAGGGGACATACTGAAGATACCTCTGTATTTCTTCGACTCTCTCATTGAGGGCTTTTTTCGTGATCCTGCCAGAAGCGATCACCTTTTCGAGGATCCTGCCTGTAAGGGGTACATCTCTTCTCTCCTGGAACAGACTCTCCTCATCCACAGAGAAATCTAGCGGGATAATAACTCCTGATGTGCTAAAGGTTGGTGCGTAAAGATCCCCTTCGTGTTTGAGGAGGTGAGCTTCAACACATCCCTGCAGAAATTTATCAACGCTGGTTTCAGGCAGCATTCGATTCTTATATGCTATTTCGCGGACCAGGTCGCTCCTTGTCATGGAATCCCTGTCCTTTCTGGAGTTGAAGCACTTGGCTAAAACCCTTCTGGCCGCATCTACGTCCATATCGTGTGATGTCATCTCGGTTAAAATTCTTGTCATGGAGCCCAAGCCTGTTTATGGGCCCCAATGTTGATGCGATTAGAATTTAAAAAAAAGAAAGGCCCCGATCAGTTGATCTCTCCGGCCTTTGCTATCACAGCGTCGTAATCAGGCTCTTTTCCAGGATCCTCGCTTACCCACTTATACCTGATCTTGCCTTCGCCGTCGAGGATAAAAACTGATCTCTTGGACGCAGTCAGACCCTTGATATTGATGAAGTCATTGTGCAAGGAATCGTACTTCTTTGAAACTTCCCTTGTAGCATCGCTGAGGAGATCAAAGTTCAGATTGTTCTCCTTTGCAAACTGCGCAAGCGAAAAAGGCTGATCCACGCTTATGCCGACGACGTTTGCCTTGACATCGTTGAGTTTGCTCATCGAGTCCCTGAAGTGGCAGAGCTCTTTGGTGCATACTCCCGTGAACGCCCCGGGAAAGAACAGTAGAATTGTCTTCTTACCTCGATAGTCATCCAGCGACTTAATCTTGAGGTCCTTGCTGACAAGGCTGAATCCCGGTGCTTTATCATTTATCTGCAGTGTCATTTCTATCCTGTGCACATTCAAGACGTTTATTTAACCGTTGGGAAAACACGCTTGAATAACACTGGCTGTATCAATTTAAGAACAAATACATTATCAGGTCTAGTTGAGATCTGTTGCTCTATTTTCCGGAGGAAAGGACTCTTTCATGGCTGCCACTATAGCTCTGGAGCAGGGCATGGAGATCGAGGAGCTCATAACTGTCCTACCTGTGAAGGACTCATATATGTATCATTATCCAAACGCTTCAATGGCTAAGTACCCAGCAATGCTTCTTAATATTCCATGGGTGCCAGTATCGGAAGACAGGATAGCAGAATACCTGGCCATTAAATCGATGTCTGGGGTTGAATGCGTGATTTCTGGTGCTATTGAATCAGAATATCAGAAAACAAGAATCGAGCGGATGTGCGTAGAAAATGGAATGCTTTCCTTCAACCCTCTCTGGAGAAAGAGCCACGATCTGCTGCTCGATGACATCTTCAGAAGGGGAATCAGGGCAATCATAGTTTCAGTTTCGGCGGAAGGGCTGGGGGAAAACTTCCTTGGGAAGGAACTTCAAAGCATCACGCTGGACGAGCTACGTGCTGTTCACAGGAACACAGGCATAAGCATCATTGGCGAAGGCGGCGAATACGAGACTTTTGTAACTGGTTGGGCAGAGTCTGGCTTGTCCGTAATTATTCTCAAATCTCATACAGAGATGTCCGGATCTGCCGGATATCTTTCACTCGACGAAGTCACAGTAAATTAGATCTTAAGTCTCTCGACTTCAATTGCGTCCCAGGTAGGATATTCCTCAACCTGGTATATCTCGAAAAGATCAGTGGTTTTGAGGGAATCAATCATCCACGCGGGAAACTCGACGCGGTTCTTCTTTTGGTTGACAAAAATATGGTCTTTGGCAACTCCCGCGTTCAGGAGAAACGCAACAGCAGAATCCTTGTCTTCAGATTCAATTATTCCCTTTATCAATGTCCCATCCTTCGTTATGAAATCAGTGGATCGGGCGATACTCTTTGCTCTTCTCTTTAGCCTGTTTCTTAGCTGTACACCATCCTTGAATGAAGCTGAGCAATAGTGCACTGAATAGCCGCTGAACCTTCTAACCATTTCTACTGCTGCCTCTCGGCTGCCTTTTGCTCCGGAAGCAGTTTCCCCCCTAACACCATATCCGTGACCAAGAAGGCTCGAATAGTTTGTTTCAGAAAATTCAAGCTCGTTCAGGTTTACGTAATCTACTTCCATCCTGTTTGCAAAATCAATCAGCTTTTCCATTTCCATTTCCCGACCTGGAAGGCTAGGGACTTCTATTGCAGTATCCAGGCCCTCATCCTTTGCCCATCTGATCCTGTCTTTGAACACTGACCTATCCATCATCGTCCAGATTTCCTCAGGAGGATGGAACCTGATCTCATCAAGGCCGGCTTTAGCTACAGATCTAATTCCAGCCTCAGATCCGCTGATTGTATAAAGGTGAATATGATGGTTATCGCCAAATTCAGCCTTCAGGGCGCGTATA
>JAKAFX010000047.1 GCA_021817735.1 Thermoplasmata archaeon
TTCAATTCCGATGTACTTTACTGGAAAAAGGGTCTTCCTGCACTGAACCATGACTGATTTTCACAAGTGGAGCGCAAAGAGGGCGTATGCTATCAGGAAACCTGCGATTGCACCGGTGTTGATGTAGGGAAGGCCAGGTGCTGGTTTCCTTGCAATCAAGAACAGAACGGTCAGACCTGCTATTGCCCCTATGAGGGGAAATAGGAAAAAGGGCAGGGCGAATCCATAGGTGACAGTTGACGACACCACCAGTATGCTGGGCATTGCAATGTCACCAAAACCAAGCAGAACTGCATCAGACTGACCTTGTTCCCTGTGTTCCAGGTCGATGTCCTTCATCTTGAAGTCAGTTGACGATGGGATGACGAACAGCATCGGGAGGTCAGAGGAGAAAGCCGTTTTGGCAAGGGAGACCATATGTTTTGTCTTGTAAACTGATATATAGTCATATATGGCAAAGGCAACGAGCAGGATGACGGAGTACCAGGCCTGGATCTCCATTCCCCAGGCTGCTGCCAGGCCGGATGATAGCATGAATCCTGCAAGGTCCGTAACGTACCACTCGTTCCTGAATATGAGGAGATACCCCATCACGGCGGGAATCAGGAACCACAGTGCGTAGACCTCAGGTATTGCCACGGAGAGTGGGATTGGTTGAATGGACACGAAGATGTCTGCTATGGGGAGCGAGATCCAGAAGATCACGTAAATGGTCAGGATTATGAAAATGATCCTGATGGACTTCAGGCCCCTTTTCCTTGAAATGAACAGGATTATTGCCGTGAAGAGAACCGTCAGGCCAAGGAAGAGAAGAATGAGCAGGAGATTACTTGAGCTGGAAGTAGTCTGGCTGACCCCCGCCGGAATGAAGAAGAATTCTGCAATGAAGATTGCAAATCCAGAGGTCCCCGCCATCAGAATGAGTGTCCAGATCTCAGGTAGCCGCACTTTCACCCTTCTTTGCTCCCTTCTTCTTTTTCCTGTTGAACTCGCAGTCCATCTTCGGGCAGAATACCCATTTTGACTTTCCCCTCTGGATCGACAGTAACGGGGAAGCACAGTAAGTGCAGGTTTCTCCGGTGGGCTTTACGTTACCCATCTGGGGTAGAGGATATGTGACATGACAGTTGGGGTAGTTTGAACATCCAAGGAACCTTTTTCCATTCCTGGACTGCCTTATGACCAACTGACCTCCATCTGAGGGACATTTTCCCACCTCATTCTTCTCGGTGTTGAATGTGCATTTCGGATCAGGGCATCTAATTTCCGGGGACTGGCCCCTGCGGATTATCTTGAGCTGTGGGAGCGAACATACGCTGCATTGCTTCCCAGTAAGCTCAATCTTTCCTCCAGCCCGCATGATGAAGTCTACCCTGCATCCGGGAGTGGAGCATTTCATCCGGATAAGTTCCCTGTTCTTGATGAGAGTGATCTTTCCTCCGTCAAGTGGACAGTCGCCAATCACCTCTCCCTCGTTCACCTTCTTGTGAATTGTCTCCTTGATGGCGTCCTTGTTCCTCATGAACTCTGCGAGGACCTGCCCAAGCATTTTCTTGCTCTCATCTGTGACCGTAGCCTTGGAAGTCTTCCCTGCGGCAATCAGATCCATGTCCTTCTCAAGGGTTGCAGTCATCTCTGGGTCCGCTATCCTGCCATTCACGTCCCTGACAGAGGTGATCAAGCCTGATCCCAGTGGAGTCGGCCTCACTGGATTTCCCTCTATGAAACCACGGCTCTGCAGTTTCTCTATAATGTCGTGACGTGTGCTCTTCGTCCCCAGCATAAGTTCTTCCATGGTCTTCAGCAGGTTTGCTAAATCATACCTTGGAGGGGGCTTTGTGGCATCCTCGATCAGGTCAATTTTTTTCACGGAGACCTTTTCGCCGACCTCAAGGTCAGGAAGTTCTTCCTCCTTCACTTTCCTGTAAGGGTAAAGCGCAAGCCATCCTGGATCAGTCACCCTGCTTCCGTGGGAAACGAAGATAACACCGTTTACGGAGATTCTGGCATTCCTGACCTCCTTTTTCCCCTCCCTGTATAGTGTCGCCAGAAACCTGCGGACAATTAGTTCATAGATCTTCTCAAATTCTCCCTTGAGCTCCCCCTGTTTTGCTGCGGCGACAGGGTATATCGGAGGGTGGTCTGTGGCCTCGTTCCTTCCCCTGGATGGCACGATCTTCTCCTGCGAAAGGACCATTTCCACCTCCTTGGAGAAAGCGGAATTCTTGAGCTTCTGCAGCACTGACTTCAGCGAAATAGAGCGCTGGTACACGGTGTTGTCTGTCCTGGGATAACTGATATATCCTCTTGTGTACAGTGATTCGGCTATTCTCATAGCCCTTGCCGGTGCGATTCCGAGCCTGGATACCTCCCTCAGGAACTCGGTCGTGTTGAATGGCGGCGGCTTCATTATGCGCTCGTCACCTACGGAATAGTCCTCGACCAGTCCTGTCTCGGAGCTTGCTCTGTTCAGCTCCCTGACCGCGTCGTCCTTGTTCTTGAAGACCCCGCCTTCATATTGCCCGGTGAAATCGATCTTCTTATGGAATGTCCCTTCAAGTTTCCAGAAGGGTTCTGGCTTGAACTCCCTAATCTCGTTCTCTCTCTGGACGACGAGCGCCAGCGTAGGGGTCTGTACCCTACCGAGGGAAAGGAAGTTCTTTCCAAGGCGACTGGTTGCCAGTGAGAAGAATCTTGTGAGGATTGCACCCCACAAAAGGTCTATTTCCTCCCTGGCTCCTGCAGCGTCTGCTAGGTAATAGTCAACACCGATGGGCTCCTGGAAAGCCTTCCGTATCTCATCTCCTGTAAGGGCGCTGAACTTTGCCCTCTGAACTTTGCTATCCAGCCTTCCCCTGGCATCCTGGCCGAGGATGATCTCCAGAGCTTCCACTCCTATGAGTTCGCCTTCCCTATCATAGTCAGTTGCGATGATGATCCTGTCAGACTTCTCCCCGTATTCCTTCAGTGTGTTGTATGCACTCCTGTTCTTTACCACCCTCACCAGGCTTGCCCCGATTAGATCCTGGAGGGTGTCCATGGACCACTTCTTAAGGGAGTCTGGAAAATCGTGCTCGATGATATGGCCGCTTAGGGGGATCACTATGCTCTTTTCATCTTCGCCAAATTCAATGAAGTTAAGTCCCTTTGTCCGCCTGGCCTTGCTTTTGCCATCAGAAAGGAAATAGGCTATCCTCCTTGCGGCGTCTGCTTTTTCAGCTATGATAACCCTGAGCGCCAATACAATTAACCTGTCCGCATGAAGAACAGATAACTAATAAATGATTTGCAGTGAGTCCAGACAGAAGGGTTGAGTGAGATGTGCATCGCTCTTCTCCTATACTAGTCCCTTATAACCTGGACCGATACCTGCGGTAGGATTACATCAAGACTTCGTTTTTAAGCAACAGAAGCATGGTGGCCATAATGAGTACTGTATCCTACACTGCAAGGGGGAAATCAATTTCCATCACCCTTTGTGAAGGCGTATACGAGCCTGCTGAGGATTCATTCCTCCTGCTTGATTCAGTAAGGTGCGGCAGGAGATTCCTAGAAATAGGCTGTGGGACAGGACTGCTATCGATATTATGTGCAATGATGGGATCAGAGAGCGAGGCTGTAGACATCAATCCAGTCGCTGTTGAATGTTGCCTAGAGAATGCGAGGAACAATGGAGTGCATGTCAGGGCGTACCTCAGTGACATTTTCGATGGGGTGAACGGTTTCTTTGATACGATTGCCTTCAATCCCCCATACCTTCCTGTATCCGAATCGATAGAAGGAGCCGAGCAGTGGAGCGGTGGAGAAGATGGGTTTTCGGCTACCCGTCGATTCCTGGATGGCCTCCCTGGGCATCTCGAAGATGACGGTCGTGCATTCCTGGTACTGTCTGACCTGACCGACATAAATTCCCTTATTAGAGAGTATCCTGGCATGGAATTCGCCAGGCTGGATTCCAGGACATTTGATTTTGAGTCCATAATTTCGTATGAAGTGCGAATGCTCAGATAAGGGAATTATTGGGATTTATTGTATTGTTGAATATCGTTGACAGCAAGTTGCCTGAGAAGGGTGAACTCTCACACTATGTGGCACATCGGAATTGCGCTGGATAACCATCTCCATTGTGTGGGCTTGCTTGCGTCGAATGACCCAAGTGATAGGGCAGGAACCATGGATATACGGTAAAACCAGGCTCCTGAATATCGTTCAGCAAATAACCCTGCGATAGTGCCGGAGTAAAATCCTGGTAAGCCGAAAGACTGTTTTCAGTGATTGAGTGTTTCATTGCCTTGATAAGGCAAACGCCGGAACCCCGCCCCATTCCACCTCAAGGTACGAGCCCATTGTTGTTTCCGGGGAAGTTAGGTCGGCCGGTGGTCCCGTCTTTGATTCTCATTCAAAGAACGGTTTGGATTTTTATATTATCAGGGTGAGAAGACGGGAGATCCCCGGGGGTGAAGGAAACAGGCGTTCGGCCAGACCTGCCCTTAAATTGGGAAGATTTTCATATGCAGTCTTACTGCAGTAGTACAATTTGGTTCTAGATGGGCGGTATCGAAGACAGGATCAGGGAAATAGAGGCCGAGATAAAAAAGACCCAATACAACAAGGCTACTGAGCATCATATAGGAAAGCTCAAGGCCAAGATGTCCAAACTCCAGATGGATCTCGAGCAGCAGCACAAGGGTGGAGGGGAAGGGTTTTCAATTCCAAAGACCGGGGATGCAACAGTGTCACTGATCGGCTTTCCCAATGTTGGGAAGAGCAGCCTCCTCAACAGGATTACTGATGCAGACAGCGAAGTCGGGAACTTCTCGTTTACCACCCTCAGGCCCATACCAGGAACCATGAGCTACAAAGGAGCACAGATCCAGGTCGTGGACCTTCCTGGGATCATAGAGAATGCATCTTCAGGCGCTGGCCGTGGAAGGGAAATTCTCAGCGTAGCAAGAAATTCTGACCTGATACTCGTCATCTCCGATACCAAGACCACGGGCATATCCAAGATAGTCAACGAACTCTACAAAGTTGGAATTGTGCTCAATCGCTCAAGGAAGAATATCTCCATCAAGAAGAAGCACAGCGGGGGAATAAAGATCTATGCCCCACGTTTTTTGAACATAGACTCGGAGACCATCATCAACATCCTGAAGGAGTTCAAGATTGCAAGTGCAGACGTGTACATAAGGGAAAATATAAGTGCGGAAGACCTCATAGAGCACCTTCGGTCTGGAACGGTATATATCCCTGCAATGCTGGTAATCAACAAGATCGACCTGGATCCAGGGTTTGAGCCTTCAGATGAAAACGGGATATCAGACTTCAAGATTTCAAAAATTTCTGCGCAGACCGGCTACGGGATAGAGGATCTGAAGGAGGAGATCTATCAGTCTCTCGACCTGATAAGGGTGTACTTAAGGGAGAAATCGGGAAAGGTCGATATGGAGAGACCCCTTGTGCTTACCTCCGGCGCAATGGTAAGGGATGTGGCAAGAAGGATAAGCAGGGAGATGTTGACTTCCTTCCGGTATGCAATTATCTCCGGCCCTAAAAGGAAATTCAGGGAACTGAGGGTTGGCCTGGATTATGAGCTTCTCGATGAGGATTCAGTGACGGTTATCAGCAGATACTGAGAATGGATGGGAGGAAGTTTCAGCATTGATTCTTGTCTTGGGTCTTATTTTCCGGCGCAACAGGTCGTGATCCCTTTGGCAAGTGTTCCTGGAAAATTGCTGGCATCCCCAGGGATACGGTGATCGCCTATGTCGAATATTGATTTTGGGGGATTCTTCGCGGATATGGAGAGGGTCATCCCTGGATTGCGAAGGGATGAAGTGGTGATGATCCCCCAGGGATGGGAAAACACGGTGATAATTGCCAGGGATTCCACTGTATTCAGGTTCCCGAAGCTTCAGGAGAACAGGAGAATTCTGAGAATAGAGAAGAAGACGACCGATACCCTGAGGGATTATCTCAGCGTTGAGTTGCCAGCCATGAAAATTAGGAAGAGCCTATCTGCTGATAAATGCTTATTTGCCTATTACCCAAAGATAAGAGGTATTCACCTGTTCAAGGGGGACCTGACGCCATCGAATGTCCCTGCAGTTTCATCGGGGTTCATCCGGTTCCTTGATGAAATGAAAAATGTTCCTGGCTCGGTAACCGGGAGAATGAGGGTCTTAAATGGAGATTCAAAGCGCCTCAAGTCAAACTATGGCAGGATGCTAGCAGATTTTTGGACCCTTTCCCAGGATGTTGTTGATAAAAGTCTCCTTGACAGGCTGAGGGGTAGGTTCAATGAATTCAAGAAGCTACCAATGGATGGGTATTCTCCACGACTGGCACACTATGACATAAGCAATGAAAATGTGCTTTTTTCTGGATATGAAGGCAATGTATGTGGAATAATCGACTGGAGTGATTCTGGAATAGGAGATTTTGCAATTGACCTCGCAGGCATCAGATATTATTTTGGAGAGTCCGTATATAGTGAAGTAACAGGGAGGATCCCAGAATACGATCGGTCGGTAGAGATGAGGGTAAGATTCTACTGCTCCATCGTCGGGATGTACAGGGTAGAATACGGGATAAGGTACAGGCAGGAAAGTTATCTTGAACAGGGCTTGTCCGAACTTTCGGCCGGACTTGACAATAGCGAGTTCGATCTTTCCTGATTACACATTCAGTGCTTCCTTCTGAACCTTTCAGCGAAGGCGTGCAGGGAAGACCTGAAGACTTCGCCGAAGGACGGCTCTGCGGTCTCTGAATCGGGGAACTTCCCTCCAGGAGTCACGACGTACGCCTTTGCTCCGGCTTTCTTTATGGCTCTGCTTGCTGAGAATGACAGCGAGCCCCGGGGCACATAAATAACGTTGGCGTTGAGGTTCAGGCATTCCTTCACAAACCTGAACCGCTTGTTTTTCTTTGCCAGCACGGGGTTCCTTACCTGAACGGCCAGATATTTCTTGGTCTCGTCATAGATCACCAGGTACTTGCCATCGTTGAACTGCGCAATGGTCTCGTCCGGGTTGAGGGCTGTGCATATCATTACCCCTTTCTCAGGCATCAGTTATCCCTGATGTTTACTGGTTATTAACCTATGCGCTGTCGGGCATCCTGGATCCCTGAGGCTTGAGTTGGAGGCCCGGCCATATAGCTGCTATAGCATTCGCCACATTAGGAGGGCGTCAGACAGGTCACTGTAGTATGCCGGCATGGTATGGGTAACCGAGAAGCCATATCTGCGGTAGAACCTGATTGCCTCATTGTTGTCCGTCCGGACCTCAAGCCTTATGCTCAAGAGGCTGTTCTGCCTGCAGACATCAAGAAAATGGTCCATAAGGGCGGTTCCGATGCCCATATTCCGGTATTCTCTCTCAACTGCGAGTAGCAGTATTCGACCTTCTGTCCTGGTGTATCTTGCTCCCGCAATGAACCCTTTAATTCCCCTCCCTACGGTATAAACGAAAATTCCCTCTGGCCACGCCCTGTAGATGTCATAGATTATGTCCTGCGTATAGTATTCCGTGAGGCAGCTGTTAGAAAGCTCGGTAATCTCCTCAAGGTCGTCTGGAACAAATGCCCTGATCCTTCCTATCTCAGCCGGTCGGACTACCATGACTCAACTCCCCCTTCTTGCTCTCATTGCGGTGGCTTCCTTGATACGCCGGATCTCCCTATTATAGGCTTCGGCTATCTCATTGAATCCAAGGGTTCCAATAACCCTTTTGCCTTCAAGGCTTTCCACTACAACAAGCTTTCCAACCGTGAGTTTCGACAGCCTGTCCATGGCACTGTGGATGCTCTCGCTACCTTCGATGAGTATCCCGGGTTCGTCCGTCATCAGGTCCTTGACTGTAAGGTTTCTCATCTCCTGGTCAAAATGCAGTTCCTCTATGGACAGGTTTCCCCGATAAATTCCGTCCTCAACCACCACTACACTCTTGGTTCTGCTCTCCCTCAACCTGGATACTGCTTCCAGGACTGGCATTTCCGGCGTCACAAAGAGATAGTCTTTTTTCATTGCGTTGTAGACGCTCACCTGGTCCATCACTGGCCGCTCGTATTCTTCCCTGTGTGCGTTCGAGGCTGCCCTGTTCTCGACCTGGCTCTTGTAGATCCCCTGCCTGCCCTTAACGAAATATGATGTGATCGTGGCCAGCATCAGCGGTATGAAGAGAAGGTAGCTCTGGGTCATCTCAGTCCCCATTATTATCACCGACAGGGGAGCATTGGCGATTCCGCCAAAGAAAGCTATCATTGTGACTATTATGATCTCCTGGTCTGTCAGGAACGGGAAGGCAGGCTGGAACAGGATTGCGAGAAAACCTCCCAGGAATGCCCCTATGACGAATCCAGGGGCGAATACTCCACCTGATCCACCTGATCCTATGGTGAAGGCCGTAGCAACCATTTTTACAAGTACGAGTACCAGAAGAATTGTCAGAGGGAAATACATTGGGTTCAGAAGAAGCTGCTGAATCCAGCCATACCCCAGCCCCATTACTTCAGGGAAGAACATCGCTATGATCCCAACGCTGAATCCCCCAATGGCTGGCTTGAGCATCCTTGGAACCTTAGGCAGTTTCTTGAACACAGATTGCATCCCGTAAAACATCCTAACGTATCCTATCCCCACTACACCTGCAATAACCCCTATGGCAAGGTATAGCAAGAGAGAAGTGGGATGGTAGAAGCCGATAATTGTGTTTGCCGGGATTGCAAACATTGGCCTGTAGCCGAACATATACCCGAAGATTGAGTAACCCACCACGGACGCAATGATCGATGGGATCAGGGCGTCAACCTCGAAGTCCCTCCTGTAGAGGATTTCGGAGCTAAGTAACGCCCCACCAAGGGGTGCCATGAATATGCTGCCAATTCCAGCTCCTATTCCTGCTGCAACTGCAATGCGCCTATCCCTTGGCCCAAGCTTGAAGAAGTCTGCCACGAATGCCCCGAAACCTGCAGCAATCTGGGCTGTTGGCCCTTCTCTTCCCGCGCTACCTCCCGATCCTATGGTCAGGGCTGACGCAACCATCTTGATAAGGGGGATTCTCCTTCTCACTTCACCTTCCTTGTTGTGAAAGGCATCTATTGCCGCATCCGTTCCGTGACCCTCTGCCTCGGGAGCAAACCTATAAACCAGAAAGCCCGATCCCAGCCCGCCAAGGGTGGTAGAGAGTGGTATAAGGAGTTGCTTTATCCCTGGCATTACCATGGCTGAACTCATCTGATAAGTAGCTGCTGATCCCTGAAGGTTTGTCCCAGGGGGAGATATTCCGGTTATCCCTGTCAGGATGTACTTGGTGGCCAGGTCAATGGAATAATAGATAGCTATTGCACCGAGCCCTGCAATGATGCCAATGAAGAGTCCAAGGAGGACATATTTCCTGATGTCACCGCTCTGTATCTGCCTCCTTACCGACTCATAGAGCATCGAAAAATATGACAACCTGATTCATTCTGGGTATTGTAGTATCCATTTTTAAATGTGCCTGTATCCCAAGATAATGGCGAGATCTTCCCTTGAGATCAGGCCGTTCAAGCTTGGTATCAAGGGTGTTCCTTCAGGCTGAAGAATGTAACCACGTCTTTCACGGGATCCTGTGAAAGTTTCAGGTCAGGCATGTAGCCCATGAAGTATGATGCTCTCCTATCAAGGATGACTGAAGCACCGATGTCATTCTCGGACCTTATCAGCCTGCCGATCTCCTGTCTCATCTTGACCAGAGCCGGGAAGGTCACAGAGTATTCCCAGCCCCTTCCGTAGTATCGATCGTAGTATTCCATCAGCGCACGGTTTCTCACATCGGGCCGCGGGTAAGGTACGCCTGCAATTATGACCAGTTCCAGTTCCCTTCCAGGAAAATTTAGGCCTTCTGAAATCCTTCCCCCGGAAACAGCGAATAGCACGCTCCTGCCTGTCCTGAAATCTTCCACGGTCTCCATCAGGGATGACTGCGGCATTCCCCTCCGTTCCCTTATGACATCGAATGGATATGAATACCCGAATGCCCTGTCAAGTGCCTGGTATGATGGAAAGAATACTATTGCCTTCCTACCGGTTTTTTCGACCAGGTCAGAGATCACGTTAACGATCTTCTCCAGCTTCTCCTCGTCGAATTCGTCGTACTTGGTGGTAACCTGGTCCCAAAAAATACTGAGCCTGTTGCCGGGAGGGAACACGTTTGGAACCTTGTGGAATGGCGCTTCGTTGAATCCAGTCATGCTTCTATAGGCATCAATTGGCTCAAGCGTTCCGGAAAGATGGATGGTGCGGGACTGTTTCAGCGGAGCGAGCGTAAGAGATGGGTCCATGCAAGAAGCTTCAATTGTCCCTCCATGCCTGTCCGAGACTAGGGCAAGATAAATGCTCTCTTCCACTTGTTCCCATAGGTTTAGCCTGTTCGCCAGACTGAAGACGTATGACCTTGGTATCTTCCGGTTCTCCTCCTTTATGTTGAGTATCCTGTCGCCGAAAACTCCAAGGTAGGTGTTCAGTTCCTGGAACAGAGTCGAGTTCATTCGCCCGCCTAGCATTACATATTCCACAAAGTCCCTAGATCGG
>JAKAFX010000005.1 GCA_021817735.1 Thermoplasmata archaeon
GTAATGGGCGAGATCATAAGGGCGAAAAGAACGGATTACATGATCCAGGAAGTTGGATTGAAGGTGCTATACTACAACATGATGAGAGAAAATACAAGGACATATGGGTAGTTATGCAACACACTTGCTCCAGCGCCAAAATACTCGATCATTCTGGAAAGAAGGCCCATACGCATAGAGAGGCCGGGCCTTGCAGAACAAAATTTGGGGAATTATCGATTAATAAGTAAAATGCGGAGGGCCGGATTTGAACCGGCGAATCCCTACGGAAATGGACCCTGAATCCATCGCCTTTAGCCAAGCTCGACAACCTCCGCAAGGCAACCTACATAATTGGTGAGTATATTAAAGAACTCTGATCCAGGCTTAGTAACTCTCGTTTCCACGATGCATGTCCATACCCTTCTGCATTACATATTCAGTATTGGTTCACCATACCGGTTCGGTAATCCTGATAAACCTCCCCTAATCCTGGATTAGATGATCTATTGTAACCATCTATTAATGACCGATCTGCTTCGAGTTATCAGATCCGGAAGCTAAATTTATCTGCTCGCGCAATCCAAATTGCAGATCCCTTCGAACTATGAATTTAACCATTCTACGATTCATCGGCGAACCATGCCGAATCTGGTTGCCCTGACCGTATACACAGATATCCTCACTTTCCCTTCGCTGGGCAACTTGGGCGGTTAGTGCCCTTAGAATAAATTTATTCTTACACCACAAATATTCATAAATCGTGCAACTATCAGGCGAACGTTAACCGATGTTTGAGAATAACTTCCTATCCATTGGCAGGTTTGCCGAGAAGAATCGCAAGAAGATAGTGATATTCTGGATTGCAGTCTTCCTTGTAATGGTTCCCTTTGCAGGGAGCTTTTTCAGCAATGTAAGCTACGACCTCGCGTCTGGGATTGTTCCCTCGAGTTCTCAGTCCAACATTGCCCAGAATTACCTGAATCAGTATTTCTCAAGTGCTAACGGCAGTTCAGGCAACAACTCTCTTGTCATAGTCACAAGCGGAACCAGCGTCCTGAATAATACCCCTGAGCTTCTCCAGATGCAGGACTCCCTTGTAACAGAGTTCCAGAACAGCAAGTATGATTATGTTTCAATTGAAAGTGTATACACGGTAGAAAAAGGGATACTTCGCCAGTTTTCACTGGTTCTGTACAATGAGACAAGCGGCACCGATACTGCAATGACCTCTATCAACAGCCAACTCTTCCTACTAAATAATTCCCTCAACCAGACCTCTGCAATTGTCTTCGGGTTTCCGCTCATTTATCTGTCCAATTTCTCTAATGCACTGCATTCTACGGGAAACGTAAACCAGAGCAGGAACTCTGCGTATAACGCCACTATTGCTGCTGCTTCCCAGATTCCACCTATAGGTGGGTTCAAACTTGGCATAAGCTATGTAGACAATTTTACAGCAGTGTGGAATTCAACTTTCAATATCACCTCTTTTTCATCCCAACCAGTTGGGTACATGAACTCAATCGTGAATTCCACGATAGCAAGCACATGGATCCAGAGTCTTGCCGCGGCGAACTCTTCTATCGCAGGGATATTCTCGCTGCTGGATAGCCACGTATACCTTTTTAACTATACAGAACCCGCCGTTTTTGCCTCGAATCTCCACACGATATCCAGTTCACAGATCTCCTCATACATTGCATCAAACTCAACGCTGAACGATTTCATCACCAAGTACCTCTTTATCACCCCATCCCAGTTTGTCAGCACCTCTTATGCTCTTGGTGAGAATCCAACCAGTCTTTCCGTGGCCCTCAGTTCCCTCACTCTCGTAGTTGAATCAATGTACTCCCTTCTTCTTGGAAATCCGCTGGTACAGCCTAATCCAAGCAGTAGTGTGATATACACCTATGCAGAGTCCACGTATCTATCGGGGAAGCCGTTGAACGAACAAATCAATGTTGAACTGAACAGTTCAAACATCTGGAATTATCCATTCCTGCCAACCCCGTATGTGATACACCAGTTCGTTGGTTTTAACAATGAGACTACAATAACAGTTTTACAGTTCGGGCTGCCATTCGGGATCAGCCTTGTCAACCAGGCTCAGGATCTTGCAAATAATTATTCCAGTGTAATGCAAGGGAGCAAGTACTATGTCGCAGGCTCTTCCGCGTTCAGTTCCCAGCTTGGCCAGGAATCGCTGGGTGGCCTTATCACCGCCCTGGGAATTGGTATCTTTCTTTCAGTCATAATCGTTGGCGTATTCTTTAGGTCCCCTATTTCTGCTTTTGTTCCGCTGATGATATTCGGCATGGTCGCGGTTATTGCAATGGGTGCCAATGGTCTCCTTTACACCTATGTTTTCCATTCAGAGGCATCGTTTATAACTCCCACGTTGCTTCTAATCCTTCTGCTTGGCCTTACTACCGATTATGTTGTATACATGATGTCAAGGTTCAGGAGAGAGCTTAGGAATGGCAACGGGGATGCGGTTGCAGAGGCGGCTCACTGGTCCGGACATGCAGTGTTCACCTCTGGAGTCACTGTTGCAATTTCCTATCTGATACTTTGGGTAGCAAATGTACCATTGTTCAGCGATGCCGGAGTCACAAATGCCCTGGGGATAACTGTCTCCATCCTTGTAGCCCAGACATTCCTTGTGGCACTGTTTGCCATTTTCAGGGAGAGGTTGTTCTGGCCATCCAAGCCTTCGGAGAGGAAACACGCTCCGTTTGAGAAGAGCATGCAGAACGTCGGTGAGATCGTTGTTCACAATAAGGGTAAGATACTGGCTGCCTTCGTGGCTGCTACTTTTCTCGCTACATATGTTTATGCGATCACCCCGGTCGGCATGGACGTCTTCAGCCTTCTCCCAAGCAGCAGTGGCATTGAAGCAATTTCAGTAGTCAACTCTTCTTTCCATGGAGACTTCTTTGAGAGAAACTTCATGGTCGTGAAGCTACCTTCCCCTATCTCAACTGGTTCCGGCAAAAATATTACCTACAATCTCCAGGAAGTCAATACAATTACAACCATTGAGAACTCGCTCCTAAGGAACCCTGGCATCTCACAGGTGTACGGCCCAACACTTCCCTTCGGTTACTACGTTCCTATTAACCTCACTGGAATACCTCAGCTTCAGCAGGCCGCGTACCAGTCCCAGATTGCATCTTACATTGGAAGCAATGCAAGCTTCGTGATCATTTATTTCCAGATGCACAGCCTTGCGTACTCCAACAATGCAACAGTGGCAAATCTGAATATTCCGTCTGAGCTTTCATCAGTATCTCCTCCGACCCCGTACTCGTACTACATCGGAGGGCTTACTCAGGGATTATCGGACTCCAATTCCTACGTTCACTCTACTTTTGCGTTGATGGTTCCACTCCTTGCCATTTCCATCTTCATAATCCTGCTCATCCAGCTCAGCTCAGTTCTGACTCCAGTCCGGTTGATTCTTATGGTGATATCCACTGTGTTGATGTCACTTGTTTTCACATATGCTTTCTTCTATTACCTGCAGCATCTGCCCCTGCTCGTCTTTGTACCTTTGTTCACGTTCATAACGCTCCTGGCAGTGGGCCTAGATTATGATATATTCATGATAACAAGGGCTAGGGAAGAGGTCATGAAGGGCAAGGACACAAAGGAAGCTATAAAAACGAGCATATCCGAGAATGGGGGAGTTATAGTGACCCTTGGAACCATCCTGTTCGTGACTTTCTTTGCCCTGGATTTCAGTGGGATTGCCATAATTCAGGAAATAGGACTTGGAGTTGCGATGGGAGTTCTTTTTGATACTTTCATAAGCTGGCCATTTTTCGTGCCTGCCGTGATGCTGTTCCTGGAGCGGTTCAACTGGTGGCCTTCGAGGATGTCAAGAAAGGGAGGAAACGGACCGGTAGAGTGATAACTCCAGTTTGCTGAACCTTTGCTCCTGGCGAAAGGATAAATAGCCCCCAGGGATTTCCGCACAGTTTCCATGAAGACTTACCTCGACGTTACGTTTTCCAGCGAGGGCGCGAAGCCAAGCGAAGTCATAAACAGGCTTAGGTCCCTGGGGTTCAAGCCCATGATCGGTGAACACGACATGGTCTATGAATGGGGCAAAAATGCCACTGCAGAAGATTCTGTATGGTTTGCCGATAAAATCCAGGCCACCATGGAAGGCTTCAAGGTAATGTTCCATATAGAAACGGTCAGCGATTAGTCCGGTAGGGTAGCCTTCGAATATTACCGCAACTTGAGCATTTCACTGTCACAAGCCCGTTCTTGAGCCGTATCCCAGATCCATAGCTGTATGGAGTGTTGCAGCTCTTGCAGAACCTTCTCTTTAGGTATGAGGGGATTGTAAGGTCCATGCGCTTTGCGATCCTTCTCGAGATCTCCACATATCTCCTCGAAAGCTCCCTTTCCCGATGACCTTCTGCGAGACCTATGAGCGACTCGATCTGGTTCATTGCCTTTTCCTTTGTCTTTGGACTATTCCTGCTCATTCTCCACTCTGCCTTTCTTGAACGATAGATACTGCCCGAAATGATCCTCGATCATTTCTCCCTTTTCAAGTGCAACGTTACCACCCACAACCACATACTGTGGGAACACTGCGTCAAATCCGTGAAATGGACTGGCAGTAATCATTGAGTGGAGACGCTCCTGGTTTATCCTGTTGACTTTCTTCAGATCCACTGAATAGAAGTCTGCGTCATAACCGATGTCAATCTTCCCTTTTTTTAATTCGAAGAGTTTTGCCGGGTTTTCGCTTGAGGTCTTTGCCATCAGGCTTGTTGGCAAGATTCCCTTCGAGACAAGTGCAAGAAGGATGGGGAGCCTGGTTTCAACTCCAATTATGCCTGCCTTTGCGCTCTCAAACTCAAGCTTGTCCTCCTCAGCGTGGGGTGCATGGTCTGAGGAGACCATGAAGAACCTGCCGTCAAGGAATGAAGTAAGCACCCTTTCCTGGGTAGTTCTGTCCCTGAGCGGTGGATTAACCTTACCCCATGGTCCGAGGTCCATGCTGTCGTGCAGGAGCATGTGATGCGGAGTTACCTCCTGCAATATGTTGCCAAAATCAAATGCTGGAGGAATAGAACTTACGTGTGCTGCCACCGGCTTAGTTAGGGCAAGTCTCCTGACAGTATCATACGCCTTCCATTCACACCTCTCTGGCCTATAGAGATTATGCTCCCTGAGGCTCTTTGGTTCCTGTTTCGTTGATTTGAGGCATTCCTCGTCCTCCGCATGAAACACAACAGGCCTTCCAAAGTCATTAAGGAACTTCGAATCCTTATTCCCTAGGTCCCCAATGCCCACCGTATTGGTGCTCCCCCCGAGGTATATCTTCAGGGAGGCTGAATCCTCATGGATCACTGAACCGTTTCCGGGAATATACATTGAATAAAGTCCAAAGTCTGAGAACGCTTTCCTGCGTACTATACCCAGTTTCCTTTCATATGCCTCATAGTCGGTGATCGGGCTGAGGTTGTTTGGCATGTCGAACACTGTCGTAGTTCCTCCATAGATCGCAGCGGTCGTTCCCGTGGAAAAGTCTTCCTTCTGGGTTTCCCCTGGATCTCGAAAGTGAACATGTGTGTCTATTCCGCCTGGGAAAACTGCGCCTGGCAGTTCTATTGCTCTTTCTCCGGGAATTGCCTTGGCAATTCTTGCTATCTTTCCCCCTGTAACCCCAATGGCTAGTTTTTCGAATTCACCATTCTGGTAAAAGTTCCCGGTGTAGACAGTGTCATATGGCATTGACTATACCCCCTGTATTTCTCCCCATATCTGCTTGTGCAACTGCGACATTAAACGCACCTGGACACGGTCCCTCATGATCAGCTCGACCAGCCACTTCATGTCCGTTCCCCAGCAAGGCTGGAAAACTGCTGGAATTCCCTGTGGCACATTTTTCAGGAACTTCCTGGAGAATTCATAGTCTGTTTCATCGGATATTACAAATTTGAGATAGTCTCCATTCCTCATGGTCTTGAGGTTGTCCATCAGGAAGGAACCACTCTCCCCTGATGAGGGAGTCTTTACGTCGACATCGAAACTAACCAGGTCAGAGAAAGCGAACCGTTCAATGTTGATAGATCCGCTTGTCTCAACCAGCACCCTTTTCCCTGACTCCGTGACGGCCCTAAGAAAATCCCCCGCATCTTTCTGGATCAGCGGTTCCCCTCCAGTGAAACAGATCCACTCTTCCCAGGATCCTATCGCCTCTTTTGCAACTTTTCCAGTATCCATTTCCTCGCCCCCGGTGAAAGTATACTTTGAATCGCACCAGATGCACCTCAGGTTGCACCTGTTGGTACGGACAAACAGCATTGGAATTCCAGTGTACAGTCCTTCACCCTGTATGCTATGGAATATCTCGGTAATTCTCAATGCCGACTCATTGCCCTTGCAGTTATTACTCTTTTGCCTTTCGACAGAACACCGGTACCGTCGCAAGACTCTGCTGCAGGTCCCTGACTATTTTGGTTTGCCGAAAAAACATTATAACGGGCTAGCACTAACCATCGTATGGAGTACGAGCACATTTTTGACTATGCACGTGAAGCGGAGACCATACTCATCCTGAATGATGGCGAGGGATCAATCGATAAGACCTTTTTCTACCTGACTGGGGCTTCAAGCGGAATATTTGAGGGTTCTGCCCTTATAGTTGAGCCCAAGGCCCTTAAGATAGTAACTGGAAAGCTTGAGGAGGAGTCTGCCAGGAACACGGGCCATGAAGTCATTACTTTCAATACCATGTCTGAATATCACGATGTCATAAGAGAACAGCTCAAGAATGCTGAGACCGTTGGTCTCAACTACTCTTCCCTCACCCTTAAAATGTATATGGATCTACTAAAGATGGTCCCAGAGAAGAGGTTTGTCGACGTATCGGGATCTATTTCTGAGTCCAGGAAATTCAAGTCCAACGAAGAGCTGGGCAAGATAAAAGAAGCTGCGAGAATTGCAGGAGATGCCTTCGACAAGGTACTGGGTAAAATCCACGAAGGAATGACCGAGAAGGAACTTTCTGCTGAAATTGGTTACCAGATGATGAAGGAAGGCGCTACGGGTCCTTCGTTCAGTACCATTGTTGCGTTTGGTGCCAACAGTTCGATGCCACATTACTCACCTGGCGACAAGAAGCTCAAGAAGGGAGAATTTGTGCTGATGGACTTTGGTGCGCTCTACGAGAGGTACTGCTCAGACATGACTAGGACGGTTGTGTTCGGCAAAGCCACCGAGGAGCAGAAGATTATGTACGAAACTGTCAGGGAGGCCCAGGCTAAGAGCATGAAGGCAATCAGGGAGAACGCTAACGGCAAGGATGTTGACAGGGTAGCCAGAGATATCATCGATGCTTCGAAATACAAGGGAAGGTTCATCCATTCACTGGGGCACGGCCTTGGGATGGATGTCCACGACCACCCTGCACTATCGCCAAACTACGACTTTCCCCTGAAGGCAACCATGGTCGTGACCGTGGAACCAGGCGTGTACGTTCCCAAGGTAGGCGGCGTAAGGATAGAGGATGATGTCGTCGTCACTAAGGATGGGTTCCAGCAGATCACGAAGCCGCAGAATGGCCTGGTAGAACTTTAAGCCATGAAAGATGCCCATTAATTTCAACACTAATAAGTATGGAGACCCTCGATGGGTAGACTCAGTGCTTACAGGGTATACCCAAGACCAGTACGAGATCCAGAAGTACGCCACCGACCTGGTGAGTGACACAGCCGAGGGTTCAAGACCCAATATCACTGAAAGGCATCTTGAAGAGACGTTCTTCTTCTGCATGTGGATGCTCAGGTGCATAGACGAAAGCACTCTGTCCTCCCGATTCATAAACGAGATGCGTGACTACGTCGTAAGGGAGGCTGAAAGAGAACGGGATCCGGATGCCATAGAAGCCATGGTTCAGGGCATAGGGCTCGATGCGATCAGGTTGAAAGATACCTTTTCCGTCTATTTTGTTGATTTTATACGATACAGCAAGAAGCTCACAGGCAATGCGTACAGGCTGGTCTTTCACCCTCTTTCGGGAGGGCGTGTGGAGGTTGAGTCGAAAATCCTGGTAAACCTATACCGGGAGAGGTTTGTCGAATCGGCATTCAATTTTCTCGGGTCCATAAGCAAACCCAATGCGCTTGATGCAATGACTGAACTGGGAGAGTTCATATCGAGCGTGAAGCAGGATTACCTGAACCGCAGGAAGAAGGAGGCCGTTGACCTTGGAAGCGTTGACTCCTCGAAGTTCCCGCCTTGTATTTCAGAATATCTGAAACTGATGCGAGAAGGGGTGAACCTCCCGCAGATGGCAAGATTTACCCTCGTCAGCTTCCTGCACAAAGTAGGAATGAGTTCTACTGAGGTGATTGCACTCTTCAGGAGCGCCCCGGACTTCAACGAGAAGATAACGACCTATCAGGTAAACCACATAACCGGCCAGATTTCAGGCACCGTCTATTCTCCGCCGAAGTGCGCTGTGTTGCTTTCCAACCATATTTGCTTCAAGGGGGAAGATCCGCTTTGTAACCAGGAGTGGCTCAAGCACCCTCTGAGATACTATCAGATCAAGAAAATGAGAGACATTAAGAACACACCAAAAGCGAGCGCTGAAAAAAAATAGACCAGCGGTTCAGTATTTTTCCAGTTTACGTTCAATCATCTTCAGAACTGTGCTCTTCCTAACGTCTGCTTCTAGGTCATAAATGAAACCCTTGTTCCAGGGTATCCGGGGATAACTGCCTTCCCTCCTCTCATACTTTATGTTCATGGATTTCAGGATATCAACGAGCCTTTCTTCGGAAAATTTGATCGCAGCATCCCTTGAAATCCTGCGACCCAGTCTTCTTGAGGATTTTGGGTTAAAATAATCTGAGTATAACGTTATCTTCATACAAGGACTGCGTTAATGACCCCGTCCTGTCCTGGCCTGGAAGTAACCCTTGCATTTCCGGCCTCCGTGCTTATTATGGTACCCTTGCTAAGGATATTTCTCTGGACATGGTGCGGGTTTGCTGGATTTTCCTTGACTGTAATAATCTTGGTCGTGATCATCTTCTTTTCCTTGGGATCGTAAACATTGGCTATGTTTGACTCCATGAGAACAACCTTGGTATTGCTTCCAAAGCCTCTCTGAACCTTTCTCCTTACTGCACCGACTCTTGTGAGTGTGGGCTCTCTCCCAAGTTCATATCTACGCTTTATTCTAGACTGTCTTCTCTTTCCCCCGGTATATTTCCTGGAGGCTTTGCCCATGAACGTTGTCATTCCTGTCTCGTATCAATAAGTGCTATATAAAAAAAATCGTGGTGTCTAAGTAGAAGTTGATTATCCATCGCCGGTTCCGCTCCTGTGTCCTTTGGTTTATTGATAGCCTACCCAGTAGAGCCAAGTTTTTCTCTGATATAGTAGCGACGTTCTGGATCCACTAGTACTGCTAAGTCATTTTCAGGATAGTATTTTTTTATCCTGTCTATGATGGCATTGTTAGGGCCCATCCAGGATATCTTTTCATACTCGTAGATCAGGTCAGAAATGAGAGCGTGCTTTGCCTTGAATATTGAGTCTGTCAGGTCAGAATTTACTTTCTCGGGATATTCCCAGAACGTCTCCAGGTAGCTGTTGATTGATTCCTCAATGACTTCAACCAGCTTGACCTTCACGCTCAAGTCTGCAGAGTTCATTGCCCTGTCCAGAAAACTCTGCTTTTCCTCATAGAAAGATGACAGATCAACGTCTAGATGTTCGATCCTGATACCATCAAGCGATTCGCCGTTGAATTTATTGATGGAGTCATGTTCCAAGGCGTTCGGGACGGTAATCCTGACAAGAACTGCTCTCTTTATCCCTGCTGACTGAAGGTATCGTTTCAGGCGCTCAAAATAAGCATGTTCCCCAATGTTCTTACTCTTGAGTGATGCACCTATTACCTTCATTAATACCATCGGTGGCGGATATTACCTATACTTACTGTAATCGTATACCAGATCGAGCAGTTTCTTCTCCATTGAGTTGTCAATAATGCCTTCGGACTTCTTCTTCACGATGTAGTCCTTTGCTTCCTTGACCCCCTGCTTTGAGGCTATGGCATATACGCTCCCCTTTATCTGTCCGCGTATGCTGTCTGGCAAGGACTCTACCGTTCTTGAAAGTATAAAGCTGAACTCGTCTATACGGCCCATATCCAGTTTCTTGATCCTGACTTCTGGTTTCTTTCTTTCCCGGTTCTGCATATCGGGCTTATATGGCTTGTAGGGACCGCGTCTCCTGAATCTTCCGTTATTCATTTTGTAATTGAGTAGTGGTTGATACTATTTATATATTCTACAGACAAAAAATTGTGTGCGACTATTCATTACAGCAGTTACTCAATCTACCTTCTTTCCTATCAAGACCCACGACAATAAACCGAATCCTTTCCCAAGCTTTCTCCTCAACAGCGACTATCATATGCATTTTGCAAGGTTCCTATTGGAACCGGATAATCAGTGTGATTTCCTAATAAAGCGATTTGGGATCGGTCGCTTGGCCGAACATACTGCCGTCATTCAGACTGAATGATCGAAGCTTTCCCAATATTCTCAGGATATTGTAAAATGCACCTCATGATGGATATCTGCAGAAAGGGAGATCAGATTACTGCTTTAAGGATGTCTAGGATCAAACATCATTACAATTCTCCTTCATGGTTCAAAATTTCACGAACCGCAAATAGCGAGTTACAACCGAACTACAGTTGACGGCAAAATCAGATATCTGCGACCTGTATCCATCGAGAACCTCCATAATCCATAGATAATCCAGACAGAAGAATCGGTTTTTGCAGTGGTCTTAATAGACCATATGAAAGAACGAAGTGTTAGCGTGGACGCCGTTTGACGCAACAAAGAAAAAATAAATAAACCCTAAAATCTCAGGAATTCTTAGAAATACAGGAGTTCTGTGCGTAAAATTGGACAGGCTGCCCATTTTGCGGTTGAATGACGTTTTGCCAATACAAATGATCGCACGGCAGACTTTTCTCAACAAGACTGCAACATGCACTGTTTATTTGCTTTCACCTGATATGCCAGCATGGAAGGAACAGGTTTGAAGGAGATCGTTGAGAAATATCTTTCAGTTCAGGAGGAGGCCATCAACAAGATCAGGATCTCTGTTCCAGAGAAGTCTTTTCTTGAGACAGCAGCCAGTGATTACCTCTCCATGATAAGGAGCTATTTCTCAGACTCAAGGTACTTCTACGAGAAAGGAGATTATGCCAGAGCGCTGGCCTCCATAAACTACGCCTATGGGTGGCTGGACTCTGCTGTGAGGTTCGGATTGCTCGATGGCGGTTCTGATAACAGGTTATTCACCCTCTACAAATGACAGGATTCCCTGGGATCTCTTGTATTGAATGATATGCTACGGTGATCTAAGTAGATGTGCGGGACAGTTTTGCCTTTGAAAGCATGAAAAGGCGCCTCAAGGTACATCTGGAACAAACCTGTGATGAGCGATATATCTTTTAACCCGAAGGGCATTCCCTCTACTACTCGTTGAAAAAGCTAGGTGGGATTAAGTTTAATGGCAAAGGAAGAAGAGAACAAGGCTGAGGCAGAAGTCAAGAAGCCTGTTAAGAAGACTAAAGTTGCGAAGGCGACCGAAGAGGCTAAAAAAGAGGAGCCAAAGGTAAAACCGAAGCCGAAAGAAAAGGCCGACTTCCTGTACATCGTGAGAATAGGGAATAAGGATCTCGATGGTGAAAGATCGGTTATACTGGCGCTTGCAGACCTCAAGGGCATAGGAATGAGGCTTGCGCAGATAATCGTCAGGAAACTCGCTTTAGATGGAAAGGCCAGACTGGGAGACCTTAGCGAAGAGACTATTGAAAAGATCAGAAACTTCGTTGAGAGTAAGGAATATGAGGGAATTCCAGAATGGGCCGTAAATCACAGGAATGATGTTACCACTGGCGCGGACCTTAATCTTGTTTCAAATGAACTGGAAATCCAGCTACAGGATGACCTGAACCTCATGAAGAAGGCACGCTCATACAAGGGAATAAGACATGAGACCGGTCACAAGGTGAGGGGACAGAGGACAAGATCGAATGGTCGCAGAGGACTTGCAATAGGAGTCATCAAGAAGAAGGAAGCACCCGGCCAAAAGCCGTCGTGAGGGATAGAAAATGGGAGATCCTAAATTTCAGAGAAAGACATATTCAACACCCAGGCACCCTTGGGAAAAGACCAGAATTGATGAAGAGAGAGCCGTCCTATCGAAATACGGGCTTAAGAACAAGAGAGAACTGTGGAAAGCCCAGTCCATCCTTGACTCGTATAGGACACAAGCCAGGTTTTTGCAGGCCCAACTCAGGACCGGAAATCAGGTATCACTCGCACAGTTCCAGATGATGATTAAGAAACTGAACAGATACCGGATCCTAGGAGAAAACGCCACTCTGGACGATGTCCTTTCACTTTCACTTGAGAGCATACTTGAAAGGAGGTTCCAGAATCTGGTTTATAGAAAGCATCTTGCCTCCACTCAGAAACAGGCCAGGCAGTTAATAACACACGGGCATATTCTTCTCAATGGAAGACGCGTGAGCATTCCCGGGCTAATGGTCGAAGCCACGGTTGAAGACTCAATTACCTATGATCCAAGTTCCATTCTTATTGATGAAGATCACCCACTGAGAAGGGCACTTGCAGGCGTGAAGGAATCTGCTGAGGAAGAGGTCCCTGCTGCTGAGTCGGCGTCTTCCGAGGAGGAAGAGAAAGCGGCTGAAGGAGATGAGAACACACAATGAATAAGACTGGCATTGCCCATATTTTTGCCTCCCAGAACAACACACTGATTCTTGTTACAGATGTAACAGGAGCGGAAACCATCGCAAAGGCGACCGGAGGCATGGTAGTAAAGAACGACAGGGATGAGGCGAGTCCATACGCAGCAATGAAGGCTGCAGACCTGGTTTCAGAGAAACTCAGGGAAAGGGAAATCACAGACCTCATCATTAAGGTAAGAGCACCTGGAGGAAACAAGTCTAAGATCCCTGGCCCTGGGGCACAGTCCGCCATAAGGGCTCTCTCTAGGGCAGGATTCAAGATTGTCAGAATCGAGGAAGTTACTCCAATACCGCACGACGGAACCAAGAAAAAAGGCGGAAAGAGGGGAAGGAGAGTTTAGAGAATGGACTTGAAGGTTCTGGAATATTCTCCCCGTTTCATACGGTTCTCTGTGGAAGGAATAACGCCTGCAATAGCAAATTCTATCAGGAGAACCCTTGTTTCCGATATCCCAAAACTGGCTATAGACAAGGTCGTAATACACCATGGCCAGATCAGGGACAGGGAGGGAAATGTCTATGACTCGTCCCTTGCTCTTTTCGACGAGATGGTTGCCTTGAGGCTCTCGCTGGTTCCGATCGTTACGGATCTTAAGATGAATTTCAGGGACCAGTGCACATGTGAGGGAAAAGGATGCCCACTTTGTACGGTGAGCTATTCAGTCAACAAACTCGGACCGGCAGTTGTCACTTCCGGAGATATCCAGGCTGTTTCCAACCCAGAACTGAAACCATCAGATCCTGACATCCCCATAGTCAAGCTGGGCCCGAAACAAGCTATGCTCGTCAGCGCAGATGCGGTTCTCGGCAGGGGGAAGCAGCATGCCAAATGGCAGGCTACCTCAGGCGTTTCATACAAGTATCACAGGGAGTTTGAAGTGGATAAACATTCTTTTCCCGAATGGAGTGCCATAAAGGAGAAGTGCCATAGATCAGTCTTGAAGGAAAACAGCAAGACTATTACTTTCACTGATGATTTTCCATGCCGGCTCTTCAACAAATTGTTTGAGTCGGATGGCGTAAAGATCACTGAGGACGACACAAACTTCGTCTTCAAGTTTGAGACTGATGGTTCTCTTGATCCACTGGTTATACTAGACTACACATTCAAGAGGTTATCACAGAGACTTAACCTGCTGCATGAGAGTCTTGTGGGGAACGACTGATCAGAGCGCAAACTTTTATACAATTACCTGAAAATTATAAAACCATTGTTGCCATTATGCGCGGTAGGATGAACCATCTCACTAGGATCCTGATTGACACTGGCAGATCGATTCGCGAGGAATTAGACTCACGCAGAATGGAGCTTTCTCTTGGTAGCGACACTGGAATGGGAGCTGACGGTACACCCACGAAAAAGGCAGACAAGGTCGCAGAGGACATTTTCATCGAGGCGGTTATGTCCAATGATCTTCCATATAATATAATCAGTGAAGAGATTGGATTCATAGACAGGGGCTATGAGAGTAACTTGGTGGTGGATCCTGTGGATGGGACAACCAATCTGATTGCAGGCATCCCACTTTATGCCATATCAGTGGCTGTAATGAAGGATGACGTGAAATCGACGGATTATGGCTTCATAATGAATCTGTCAAATGGCAATTATTATGAGGCTACCCCGGGGGAAGGCATAACCTTCAACGGCAAGCCTGTTTCCCGAAGAGATAGCAAGACGGGAATCTGCCTTCTCTCCATCTCGGGAGCGATTGATCCTATTGGCTCAAAACTTGTTGCGAGGAGCAGGAAGATAAGGGACCTTGGATGCACATCACTGGAAATGGCCCTGGTATCAACAGGGGCTGCAGATGCAGTATGCCATCTTGGTGACAGAGGGGTTGTCCGCAATGTCGACGTAGCAGCGGGTGCGCTGATGATCTGGGAATCTGGCGGAAAGATAATAGACCAGCATGGCAGGGAATTCAACATGGGCAGAGACCCTAAGGAGAGAAAGAACATGGTCGCGGCACGGGATCACAACATTCTGGAGGGGTTGTTCTGAAGATTGGGTTTGTAATCAGAAGGGGGTGCGATAGATGCGCCAGGATAGTAAAGAGAATTCTGGAAATACTGCCCAGTGACTGGCAGGTCTGCCTGGATCCTGAAAGTGCGAGATTTCTCGATACCAAGGGGAAACCAATCGAGAAGATGGACGTCGACATGATCATTACAATTGGAGGGGATGGAACAGTGCTAAGGACCCTTCAGGTCGCCCGTTGCCCTGTACTGGGGATCAACATGGGGGGGCTTGGATTTCTCTCTGAAGTTGAGATTGGTGATGTTGAAAGTACAATTTACAAGCTAATCCGTGGAGAGTACAGCATCGAGAGAAGCCTGAAGATGAGGGTTATGGTTAATGGGATGAGGCTGCCTGACAGCGTCAATGAAGTCCTGGTTCATTCAAACAAGATATCGAAGATCAGAAGGTTCAGCATTTCAACCCGGAACAATTTCATCGACCTTACGGCTGCGGATGGAGTTATAGTATCAACCCCGGTTGGTTCCACGTCATATTCCTTCAGCGCGGGAGGTCCCATAATTTATCCCACTCTCAAGGCCATGGTCATTTCGTACCTGGCACCGTTCATTTCTAGATCCAGGTCAATTGTCGTACCACCGGAGGAGACGATACAGATCAAGATTATAGGGGCTGGCCAGGATTGTCTTCTTGCCATTGACGGGCAGTACCAGCAGCAGGTTACCTCCAAGGATGAAATACTGGTGACTATATCGGAAAACAGCGCTGAGTTTGTCACCGTTGGTAATTCCTTCTTTGACAGAGTCAGGGAGAAACTGATAAAGAATGTGGTTAATTAGGGAGAAAATCCTGAGAATGATCATGGAGGCTTCCAAGGATACCTATCCAAGGGAGTTCGGGGCAATGCTCAAGGCCGAAAGCGGGGTGATCTACGAAATTGCGATCTTGCCCGGCACCATACAGGGGGACCGTCACACCATGTTCTGGATGTACATGAAGCCGGTGGATTTTTCCATAGTTGGAAGCGTGCACTCCCATCCCAACGGGATTACCCTCCCATCGGATCAGGATCTCCAAATGTTCTCCAACAACGGGCCGATCCACATAATAGTTGGATATCCCTACAACCTGCGGGACTTCAATGCCTATGACAGGGCAGGGAATCCGGTTGAACTCAAGGTAGTTTAATCACGGGACTTCCAGACCTACCGGGCCAACATACTCGGACTGTGGCCTTATGATCTTGTTGTCAGATACCTGCTCCACGTAATGGGCTGACCACCCGAATACCCTGGATGCAGCAAAGATTGGCAGGTAGAATTTCTCTTCTATCCCAAGAGAATGCATCAGCAATGCGCCGTAGAAGTCAAGATTTGCGGGGATTTGCTTTTCTTCCCACATGTAATTCTCGATTGCCTCGGCATATCCGATGTACTTCCTGGCTTCACTGAGTGTCTTGAGTTTTGATTTGACGTACTGGGCACGCGGATCCTTGATCTTGTACACCCGGTGGCCAAAACCCATGATCTTCTCCTTCCTCGCGAGTTTCTCCTTGATAAACTCCACTGCCTCCTCATTTGACCTGAACTTCAGGAGATACTGGAGCACCTCGGAATTTGCACCCCCATGGAGCGGGCCCTTAAGGGTGGATAGCGCGGCTGTCACTGCACTGACCGGATCCGCAAGAGTGGAGGCGGCAACCCTGAGGGCAAATGTTGAGGCATTGAATTCATGCTCCATATACATTACCAGGAGCTTTTCAAGATAACTGGCCATCCGGGTGTCCTTCCTGCCGGTGAGCAGATAATAAAACCTCTCGGCATAGCTGCCTTCCTGCGGAAATACTTCCTTCCGCCCGGTCAGTGCCGCATCTGAGTAGTAGATGATTGATGGTATCTTGGATGCAATCTCCATCAGGAGATCAGGGTTGGCATTATGCTGGTACGGGCAAATGGACACCATTGATCTGAGGCTGTTCATTATGTTCGTTTCCTTCATCAGCCTCATCACTTCCGGTACTCTGGGGTCCAGGCCGGAATTCTTTACTAGAAACCTGGAAAAAACGCCCTTTTCCTCGCTGGAAGGCAGTTTTCCATGAAATACAAGGTAGGCCACTGATTCGAAATCTCTCTTCTCGGCCAGGTCAACGACCCTGTACCCCCTGTAAAGGAGGTTTCCTTCCCTGTCAGTGGTGGCAATGGCAGTCTTGTCTACAATCACACCTTCGAGTCCTTTCGCAACCTTAATAGATTCAACCAATCCTATCTCCCTCCCCTGGAAAGCTCCAGGTCTTCTTTTGCATAATCTGAGTATCCAATGACCTCATAGTATTCCTTTCTGTCCATGAGGCTGGAAATGAATCCTGACTGCGTACCCTTCCGGTAAAGTTCCTGATAGGTGCCGTATATTGTCTTAAGGGCTGCACGAAAGGCTGTCAGGGGGAATATCACCATCCTGTATCCAATCGACTGTAATTCTTCAGCAGAAAGCAGAGGGCTCTTCCCGAACTCAGTCATGTTAGCAAGCAGCGGGGCCTTGACCTCTCTTGCAAATCTCTCGAATTCTGCCTTAGATTCCAGCGCTTCAGTGAAGATAACGTCTGCACCTGCCTCCAGGTAGACTTTTGCACGCTCGATTGCGTCTTCCAATCCGCCCACTGATCTGGCATCAGTTCTTGCGATGATCTGGAAATCACTGTTCTTCCTCGCCTGCACGGCAGCAAGAATTTTCTTGGCCATGTCGTCGGAGCCAATGATGGTCTTCCCATCAAGGTGACCACACCTCTTTGGGAGGACCTGATCCTCAATGTGTATCCCCGAGGCTCCGGCTGATTCCAAGACCCGGACTGTGCGCGTAACGTTCACTGCCTCTCCAAAACCCGTATCGGCATCAACAATGAGGGGAGACCTTGATACTGCTGTTATCCTCCGTACTTCCTCTGCGACTTCGGAGAGAGTTGTGACGGATATGTCCGGAAGTCCCATCACTCCTGCAACGCCAGATCCAGAAAGGTAAAGGGCGTTGAATCCAGCTCTTTCAGCAAGCACGGCGGATATTCCGTTGAATACGCCGGCACATGTCACAAACGACTTCATCTGCACCCTGAGGCTCTTCGGCCCCATATTTACATTATCTCTTAGCAGGGACATTGGAGATTACCTCCATCAGTTCATGTGTGTCATGTTTCTCGAAGTCTTTCACGACCTCAAGTATTGCACTGGCAGAATCTTCGCCCATAATTCTTGCCCCCTTGTTCTTCAAGTCATCCCAGGTGTATGGATTCTTGAAATGCCCCTTGGGAACGTTCAGGTCGGACTTGTATTCACCATGATCGGTGACCACCCTGATGGAAAACGGAAGAAACTCTGGATACATTGAATTGTACTTTTCTGTCACGGTGAATTTCATCCTGTCCATGAGGTCGAGAATCCTCGGATCAGACAGGTACCTGTCTTCGTATGATGCTGGTTCAGGATCGCCATAGAGGAGTGAATATGCGATGATGAACGGCATGCTGTGATCGGCAGTTTCTTTTGTCTTCGGCCTGAGTTTCTCCGGGTCCTTGATTATTATCCGATGAGCAACCGAGAAGGTTTCCACCTCGATCTCCGCGATCTTCCCCTTGATCTTGTCCCGAAGGGCGCAAGCTACCTCAGCTGCACTCATTGCGTGGTATTCCACTGGGTAGTTCTTGATCATTGTCTTCCTGACTCTTGTATTGTCAAGTTCCAGGTTGAAGCCCCCTGTAACTTGCTGGAAAAAGCCCATTTCACCGGTGAAGATTGGGGATGGCCCCGTAAAACCCTCGTTGGCTAGGATAAGTGCAAATACGCTGTTTCTTCCTGCATTTGCAGCTGTTGCGCCTTTCCACATGCTCAATTCCCCGGCCCTGGTTTGCCTCATGCTGATATTGTTGTTTAGGCCAAGATTTATCGTGTTCTCGAACTTCTTCTCATCCAGCTGCAGGAGGGACGCAAGGCCAGTGGCTGAGGATATGCTAATGTACGTGACATGGTCCCAACCTAGGTCCCTGATGGAGATCGCATCAGATAGCGCCCCTACAACCTCGTACGCGACATCTATTGCCCTGATAACGCGCTCCCCTTTTATGTCCATGGCCTCTGACACCGCAAGGATTGGAGGTATGTTATCAGATGGATGCAGCGCCTCCTTTGAAAGATATGTATCGTTGTAGTCAAGATACCTGGTCATGGTACCGTTCAGGAAGGCAGCAATGTCTACGGGTGCTTTCTGGCTGGAAAAGTAGACTGAGGAGTTATACCTGCCACTTGAAGGAAGTAACGCATTCCTGATTATGTTTACAGGGGGTGAATCCTTTGCCCCATAGGAAACAAAGATTGAGTCGCCTATCCGTTTTTTTATCTCGTCCCTGTCGGTTTTGTCTATGCCGTCAGCCATGACCTTTTCTGAGAAGTTGAACAACTTGGTGACTATGGAATCCATTGGGAGAAGATATTCCGGCGATATATGAAACTGTCCAGAAGACTTCAGGAAAGGTCAGGACACCAGCAAACGTGGATGGTGTTCGTATAATGGCAAATAACCCTGTCATAGCCTTCTGTAAGGAGTTAGGGCTTCATGGATTCCGATCCTTTCTCACCCTTACAGATGCAGATATATGCCACTGGTTCGGGGCATATGACTTCACAATCCTTTTTCTTGATACCTCAAGCGCAGCGGGGAGGTACGATAGTCTGTCAAGAAGATACCGCTCGATTTCTGAGATTCTTGAAGTGTCCAGCAGGAAATGCAGGATCAGGGTCCCACTATCCTTCAGGCACCCATATGCATGATCGACATATTCCAGAGACTTGAAGTTTCCCATAACTGCGATATCAACTTTAGCTCCGGGAGTATAATCCAGGCAGTTACGGTTGAATGCCTCGATCACTGAGCTAACGTTGTTGATGCTGGCGGACATCCTCAGGAATTCGATTGCGTCCGGGTTTATGTCAGTGCAGTATACCCTGGCGGCCCTTGAATATTTTGCGATGGGAAGCGAGAAGTATCCAATTCCGGAGAACATGTCGAAGACTGTGGACCCAGCTGCAGCAAGATCAGCAGCCGCGACCCGTTCGTTGACATTGCCCGGAGAGAACATCACCCTCTGGGGATCGAAGCAGTAAGTGATCCCGTTCTCCCTGTGCCTTAAGATTCCTGGTTCACCATATGCAAGCATGACGGATGGGTGCCTCATATCGTCAGATATCCTGCCAGTGAGCAGGTAGATCCGGTCTGCACCAATGACTTCAGCAATGACCCTTAAGACCCTGGGATCATCAGAACCCCTAAATGGCCTGACCATGACCGCTTTTCCGTACCTCACGAACGCCTGCGGAAATTCATCAGGCAAACCAAGGCGGAGGAGTTCCCTGTTTACGTCAACTGAGGGAGATCTCGGTCTTGCCCGCGTCTCGAATACATGCTCCAACGTCCCGTAACCTTCCACGCGATAATTTCCCTTCAGCGGGACCAGTATGAAATCTCCACTCTTCTCGATCTTTAGGTCTTTTCTCACGGCGTCCTTCCGTAAAAGCAGCCTGATGTAATCCTCTGCTTCCGCTTTTGGTATGAGGACACCAATACAATTAGCGGTCTCAGCCATAGGTATGTCTTCCTTCCTACTCAGTGCACTTGACGAGGCAGCATGACATAATCAACCATAAATCATCATGTTCCATTACAGGTTATGCCCAGATCAGAGGATCTTTTTCGCGAGTCATCCGCTTTATTCCCGGGAGGGGTAAATTCACCGGTCAGAAGATACGACCCATATCCCAAATTCATGACCAGCTCATCTGGTTCAAAACTCGTTGATTCCGATGGAAAGGAGTATGTGGATTACTGCCTTGGGTTTGGCCCGATGATACTGGGACATGGACATCCTGAGCTCAGGAAGGCCCTGCAAAGACAGGTTGAAGCAGGGGTAATATTTGGAACTCCTTCAGAACTTGAAATCAAACTTGCCAGAATGATCTCGGCCTCTGTCCCTTCCATCCGCAAGATGCGTTTTACGAACTCAGGAACGGAGGCCACCATGCATGCTGTCAGACTGGCAAGGGCATTCACGCGGAGAAATATTATACTCAAGTTCGAAGGGGGATATCACGGTGCCCATGACTATGCCCTCATAAAGGCGGGAAGCGGCGCCCTCAGTTTTGGGGCTCCATCCTCGCCAGGGATTCCTGAACAGGTGACTTCAACTGTGCTGGTTGGCAGGTATAATGACACCCAGTCACTAAGGGCAATTTTTCACGAGCATGGAAACGAGATAGCCGCTGCGATCGTGGAGCCCGTAATGGGGAATGCCGGATTTATTCTTCCTGATAGAGAGTTTCTGAAAGAACTCAGGCAACTCACCCTTGAAAATGGCTCTCTTCTCATCTTCGACGAGGTGATAACTGGATACCGCTTCAAGTATGGTGCTTATCAGGATATTGCGGGAATTAGGCCTGACCTCACGACGATGGGCAAGATAATAGGCGGTGGATTACCCATAGGCCTGTTTGGAGGAGATTCGGAGATCCTCGATATGATTTCCCCCATGGGGCAGGTATATGAGGCGGGAACTTTCAGCGCGAACCCGTTGACCATGGCTGCGGGGATAGCAACCCTTTCAGTGCTGGAGAATTCTAACTACGCAGGGCTTTCACGGGCATTGAACACGCTTGTGGAGGGACTTTCCGAGATACTTGCAAAGGGAGATGGTGATTTTGCCATCAATAGCCTGGTTTCTGCATTCCAGATCTTCTTTGGGACTCCAAGGGTAGAGTCGTATGAGGACGCAATGAAGGCTAGCAGTAAGAGATACCTCAAAGTATTCCGTGGAATGCTCAGTAGAGGTGTTTATTTGGCGCCTGGACAGTACGAGACTAACTTCCTCAGCTTTTCACATAGTGATGAAGACATTGGCCGTACCCTTGATGCCTTCAGGGAGACCATACATGATACAAGATAAGGTCAGGATCGGCGCGAGGGGCAGCGCCCTTTCCCTGAAGCAGGCAATGATTGCAGCAGCCTCCATGAGAGAGATCGGGTTCGAGACCGAAATAGTGCCAGTAAACTCCAAAGGAGATATCGATCGCAGCAGTCCGCTGTATAAGATGGACAGTCAGGGCGTATTTGTGGATTCCATCAACAGGCTGTTGGTTTCTGGGGAGATAGATATCGCTGTCCATAGCGCAAAGGACATCCCCAGTGCCATTCAGGAAGGACTTGTTGTTTCTGCTGTCCTGAAGAGATCATCTCCTGAAGACTGCATTGTGTCCAGGCCTGGAACTGGAATAATGGGGCTTCCCCGTGGTGCAGTTGTAGGGACATCCAGCCTACGAAGAAAATACGATGCTCTTGAGGTACGACCCGATCTGAAAGTACGGGACATAAGGGGGAATGTTGATACCAGGATAAGGAAGATGTTGGAAAATGAGTTCGATGCGGTTATACTTGCAGAGGCTGGAATCCAGAGGCTTGGGCTTGATATCCCCCATGCGACGCTGCCGGTAAGGCAGTTTATTCCCTCACCAAACCAGGGAATCATTGCCCTAATGACATCTTCAGGTTCCCCTTTCTCGGGTGTATCCCGAAAGATTGATCACCCGGAGACCAGGGTCGCATACAATTATGAGAGAATCGCGTCTGAGACCTTACTGGTGGGCTGTTCTCACCCGGCTGGAATACTCTGTGTTCCAGGCGATCCATCGAGTACCCTTATGGTTCGGATCAGGAGCGATGATGGCTCCAGGAAAGTGGAGCTGGTTGAGGAGTTCAGCTCCATGGGCGAATTTGAAGCTATCCTGGAAGGGCTGAGTAAGTCTGTTGGTGAACTAAGGTGAAACACGCGGCAAAGAGTCATTTTCCTGTGGGAGGTCCTTGAATTGGGAGGGCTCCTGATCACCACCAGGCCTTCTGGAAAGGCAGTTGAGAAGGACATCACCTCGTCGTGCCTAGAAGTGGTCAATTGCCATCTCACGGAGATACGCTACCTGATGGAACCGGGGGAGGTCAGCAGAGCCCTGGAGACCTTTGGACACACTGCAATAGTATTCACAAGCTCCGTTGCTTCCAGTTTTGCTGTGAGAAGGCTTCCTCCTGGTGATCTCTCCGGGAAGTCAATTTACTGCATAGGAAATGCATCTGCTGCCCCACTTGTGGAAGCTGGCTACCACCCGCTGATCCCAGCAAAAAAAGACTCATCCGGTCTCTCGGATCTGGTTTGCTCGGTTGCAGGTAAAGACGAAAAAGTTGCGATCATCAGGAGTGACTTTGGTTCTGAGGTCCTTACGAATAGGCTGACTTCAGCAGGAATCGATATTTTCGAGCTCAAGCTCTATGAGATCAGGAAGAAAATAGATCCTTCGATCTATGGATCCCTGTGTCGGCGTGATCTCATCGGCGTACTGGTTACTTCTCCCATGGAAGCACGAATCCTGAGCGAGATAATGAGAGGCATTAATTGTGGGAAGACAGGAATTACAGCAAAGTTCTTTGCAATAGGGCAACCCACAAGAGAGGAGCTGGAGAGATCTGGACTTGCAGTGTCTGAACCTTACGGGGATTCAGACGTAAAGAGTCTTGTGTCACGGATAGAGAAAGTGTTTTGCTGAGCGATAAAGAATCCAGAGAAGGCCGATAGCGGGGAATGGATTTGAACCATTGATCTACGGGTTATGAGCCCGTCGGGATTTCCTAACTACCCTACCCCGCTCTGGTTCCCTGTGATACCACATGCAGATATAATGTTTGTTTATGAGCATTTATCTTCGCTGCACCCGGAACTGCTGCTTCACAGGCCCGAGCCAAACGATTCCTCAAGCTTCTTGTACTTCATGTCCCTGAAGCTCTTCTCAAGGTAGGAGTATACCGTCCTGTGGCGCTTACCGTTTATCAGCATCTGTATTGCCTCGAGGGAATAAGACATTGAAATATGGTCCGCAATGACTGAGACAGTGTCACCGTATATAGACAAAAAAGAACCCGAGAGATCTTCCACTATTTCTCTAGTCTTCCCGTTACGGCCAATCAGTCTCCCCTTTATTTCGGATATCCTGTGTGACCCTGGCCTGGCATAATCCCTGAGGGAAACTATTACCAACTGCATATCCTCGTCAAAAAGCTGCATAGCCTTCTCTGGGTTGAACCCGCGGCCTATGGCCTTCACCACGTTCGAGGCTGCAAGTGCGGCCACTGGATCTGTTTTTGGTGTAACGGTGACCAGGCCGGATTCAGAATCCACCTCTACGTCAACTTTTCCCAATCTCTCAATTTTCCGTTTGGTGCTTCCGTTCTTCCCAACAAGTACAGGGACCCTGTCTGCTGGAATCTTTATCTCAGACCAGTTGTTTTCATTCATTTGCCCGTCACGAACTTGAAAAGCTTCTCTTCATCCGCTTTGATTCCTTTCCTTATGAAATAATTGGTAATATTCTTTATGTCCCGCCTCAGGAAAGCCTCTGCAGAAGGGTGCTTAATGCTGACTCCCTGGGCAAGATCGATAAAATAGGCCTTCTTCCTGTGATAAAGGATATTGTATTCGCTGAGGTCTGCGTGAACGATTGCTGCTTTCCTGTACATTGCCCGGATCATCGTACGGATCTGGCCATAGACGTCCTCTGCGTCGTAGTCAGCATCCCTGAGCTGTGGTGCAGGGCTCCTTGCCGTCCCTATATATGACATAAGGATGACGTTCTTGTGGAACATTATTGGTTTCGGGGCTGGCACTCCAGCTTCCTGTAGTGCCTCAAGATTCGAGAACTCCTTCTTGGACCAGAGGTAGATGAACCTGGACTTCCCAGGCCTCTCGTTTGAAAACCTGTAATCCCCTTCTATGTACTGGCGGATGTTTTGAAACTTTAAGGTAGACATCTTGAATATCTTCATGACCAGCGGTTTCTCTTCCCGGTACGCCTTGAAGACTACCGACTCCTTCCCGCTTGATATTGGATAATCTATGTGGGAAATTCCGGATTTCTTGAGCACTTCGTAAATTGCCGTAAGCGTACGGCGATCGAAGACCAGGTCCTGCGTCTTCCTGTCAAGTTCCTGGCTTGTCCTGAACTCGTCCTGAGCCAGGAGCGCAGCGAGGGCAGAAATCTCCTTTCCACTATCTTCTTTCATCGTTTCTTATTCCACCTAGTGTTGGGATGCATAATTCAATTGCTGTTGATAGAACTGAAACATGAAACTTGGACTTTCTTCGTCTTCACGCTTTCTTAAAAATATCAATGATCTCTGGCAGCATGTTGTTCCTGCTGAGGTAGTTTGCCTGGGTGTAGGTATACCTGTACTCAACATCTGCTTTTTCCTTCTGGAATTCCCACGGCTTGATAATGACCAGGTCCTTTTCCCTGATCCACATTCGCTTCTTCATCTTGCCAGGTATCCTGGAACTTCTTGTATAACCATCTTCGCACATTACGGTTAGCCTTGAAGCCCCGGATAGCTTTTCCACTATCCCGAACATCTCCCCTTTCTTCCGGTTTGGAAGAATAACTCTTACCGCTTCCCCTTCCTGGCTTCCCGGGGACTGATTACCTCGTCCTTGCATCACTTTCTACTCCATAATATGGACTTTGTTATTAATGTAGTTGCCTGTACGCCTTAATTTCGGAACGGGACATGAAAACGTGCAGGGGTATCACTGTTTCACGTTCATGGACTTTATGGGAAAGAACCTTCCAACTGCTTCCCTGAATAGCTTGATATTTCTTCCTTCCTTTCCGATGAGCTTCCCTACCTCCATCTGCTCCACTGCAACAAGAACATCTGTCTGGCCACCTTTCCAGGTCACAGTTACTTCCTTGAGGGAGAACCTGAACAGCAAATTTCTCACGAATGTCAGTAAGTCCCTGGAGGCTTCAGCCACCAGCACCTGCTTGTTCAGTTTATCCCTTAAATTCGAGATAATGTCCTGGTTTCGTCCAAAAACATCCTGGAGTCTCCTCTCCCCGACAACGAATATTATCATGTCCTCGTTTTCAAGACACTGCTTCAGCTCGACCCTGGTAAGCTTCTCAAAAAGGGCAATGTAGCCCATGATCTTGTTATCTATGGTGACTTCCTTCATGTCAATTCCCTGGACTCCGTGTCACTCCGATTTTTGATTGCCTCTGTAAACCAGGTTCACCGAGCCAGTTCCGAGGGTAATTGGCTGTCCCACGATGATATTTTCCGCCACCCCTGCCAGGGAGTCCATTTCGCCTAGCAACCCTGCCCTGAGTAGATGTTTCGTGGTTATTTCAAAAGCTGCTCTCGCAAGAACGCTGCTCTTTCTTCCGGAAATACCAGTCCTTCCCACTGCCCTTACTGTGCCAGTGAAAGACATCATGTCTGAAACAAGCATAAGGTGTCTTCTGTCCACCTCAAGGCCCTGCTCCTGAAGCGTCCTCTCCGACTCATTATATATGGCATTTCTTGCTGCTTCTATTCCGAGGACGTTGGAAATCTCGATAATATCGTTCGTGGTCGTCCTGTATGGGTCTATCTCCTCTATGTCCATGACCATACGAAGATTGGAGCCCTGGGTATAGATTACATAGGGGCCCTCGGGTGACTCCTTTCTCGCTATGGCCCTCTTGATTCCGGTGAGACCTTTGATTGTCAAAACCTTTACCTGTTCCTGCACCTGGTAAAGTTTCTTGAATGACTCCTGCTGTGGTTTGAGTGATATTGTCCGCGTCTTCTCGTCGGGAGTTATGTTAACCTGCCTGACTTTCTCTACGGCGAAGGAGACGTCGGAGAATTCCACCAGCCTCTCTTCCATCTTAGCCTTGTCCAGCTTTATGGATACGGTCATATCGTTGACGTCCGTTATGACATCCGCTACATCCAGAACCGTAGTGTTTTCTATCTCCTTCACAACCCTTCTGGCAACCTCCTCTGATTTCTCGAGATCCGGCCTGAGATAAATCGTCATGGACGGAGTACTTGGGATCCTTCTGGCATCAACGATTTCAATGAGTCTTGGGAGACCCAGAGTCACGTTCATTTCTCTGACCCCGGCAAAGTGGAAAGTTCTCATTGTCATCTGAGTACCCGGCTCACCTATGCTTTGAGCCGCAATAATCCCTACTGCTTCGAAGGGATCGATGCCTTTTTTGACCAGATCCTCCTGAACAGACTTTATGAGTTTCTTATAGGTCTTCTCGCCTATTTCAGCCCTCTTTGCGGCGATCTTTTCCGCGATACTCAAGGGCATCTCGAAGTTCATCTTCTTGGCATCAGCAAGAACCTTCTTGACTTCAGGATCCATCTTCTCCTCAATGGTTGCAGCTGGGACAATATCAAGTTCCTTGATCTCGCCTTCCCTGAATCCGGAGAGCTTAGGAATCTTCTTCCCATCAAACCTGAAGTCTGATATGTGCCTGTTTACGGGCCTTACCTCATCCAGCCTCAGTACCGACAGAAGACCGGTCTTCTTCTTCACTACGTCCGCTTCGTCTTTATAAGGCGAAACCGACCCGATGACCACTTCGTATTGGAAGTTGATCCCATCTGTAGTTATGTAGCCCCTCTCGATCTTCTGGTCGGTGAGATCATAGTCCACAGCATATGTGGAGGGGAGTTTTCCCAGCAACAATTCAACGTTTTTCTTGGTGTCCTTCCACACCAGTGCTTTCATTCAGCCTCAGCCTCCTGTAGGTTGAATATGATGTCGTCTATGTCCACGAGCTCTCCTCTTTCACTTCTTGTGGGATCAATTCCATCCTCTCCATATTTAAGCTGAATCACAGAACCTATGGTGTCCTGGACTCTTCCATCCTCGTCCACCTTTAGATCCTCAAACGCGTTGATTAGTCTCCTCTGCATGTAGCCGCTTCTGGAGGTCCTTACCGCAATATCCACAAGACCTTCCCGGCCCCCGATGCTATGCAGGAAATACTCAAGCGGGTTGAGGCCAGACTTGTAGGAGGATTTCACGAATCCCCTTGCATTAGCACCTATGTCGCCAGGCTTGAAGTGGGAGAGTGTTCTCTGGTTGTACCCCCTGTTGATTCTTCCTCCCCTGACAGACTGCTGACCAACCATACCTGCGACCTCGGATATGTTAAGCATTTTTGCCCTTGCACCAGACCTCGCCATTATGACTGACGGGTTGCTGAGACCAAGGTAGGCGCTGGCAATCTTCCCTGACTCGTCCCTTACCTTACCGGTTTCGCTCAGGATTTCGATTTCAAGGGTTTCCTCGAGAGACCGCCCTGGCAGTGCCTGTATCAGGTTTGAATTGTAAGCTTCGATGAGCTTCTCGATTCTATTTATGGCAGCATCCGAGATCTCCCTGATCCTGTTTACTGCGTTCTCGGGTATGTCGTAGTCGCTGATGCCTGTGGTGAAGCCCCTCATGCTCAGGAACCCGACAGCGAGTCTGGTCATCCGGTCTATGAACTTGGCTGCAGCTTCCTGACCAAATTTCCTGAATATCTTGTTTATAATTTCCCCCGAAAATGGACCGACTGATGCCTCGTCGATGGTTCCACTTGTCAACCTTCCATTCTCGATTGTGACATAGGTGTCCTTTATGTCCTCCTCATATTCACAAAGTCCCTTGGCAGAACTGCACAACTTGCTCTTGAACCTCACATAAAGCCCTTCAGGCAGGGTAACAGAGAATATGTCACGGCCGCGGAAATATTTCTTTCCATCCACGATTTCTGGTTCCGGCATTCTCTCCGTGTCAACATAGCTTAACATGTGCATTGCTTCTTCGTAGGTAAATCTTGGATTAAGGTGGGTTAGGAGGAACATGGATGTGATGTGGTCGTGTATACCCCCAATAATTGGACCCCCGAATCTGGGAGACATTATCTGCTCCTGCACTCGCATGATGATCTTGGCCTCTGCCCTTGCTTCCTCTTTCTGGATAATGTGCAGATTCATTTCATCGCCGTCAAAATCCGCGTTGTATGGAGTGCATACGGCCAGGTTGAACCTGAAAGTCTGGCCAGACAATATCCTTACATTGTGTGCCATCATCGACATCCTGTGAAGTGATGGCTGCCTGTTGAACAGGACTATATCCCCTTCCTTCAGCTGTCTCTCGATGATCCATCCGGGCTCTATTCGCTTGCTGTTCTCTTCCGCGTTCTGGTTGGTTACCTTGATTCTCCTGCCGTCTGGTCTTATTATGTAGTTCACGCCGGCAGTGTATTTGCCAAATTCATCTCTCGGCTCAGGCCCGAGTTTGATCAGGTCTCTGACCGTATCGATGTTAAAAATTGTGACAGAAACAGGTACGGTGAGTTCTCTCGCTGCCTTCTCGGGGACTCCGACTTCGTTTATTGAAAGAAATGGTTCTGGAGATATGACAGTTCTGGCCGAGAAGTTGACCCTCTTTCCTGACAGGTTTGATCTGAACCTGCCGTCCTTTCCCTTGAGCCTCTGAACCAGTGTCCTAAGGGCTCTGCCGGATCTGTGCCTTGCTGGTGGGATTCCAGCAGTCTGGTTGTCAAAATATGTAGTTACGTGGAACTGGAGAAGATCCCAGAGATCTTCAATAATCAGTTGCGGGGAGCCATTATCCCTGCTCTCCCTGAGTCTCTGGCTAATCCTTATAATATCAACCAGCTTGTGAGTCAGGTCGTCCTCGCTTCTCTCCCCGGTCTCCAGGGTTATGGACGGACGGACATTTATTGGAGGAACTGGTAGTGCCGTGAGAATCATCCACTCGGGCCTGGCAACTCTGCTGTTCAAGCCAAAGAAAACGAGATCGTCATCGGGAATTCTCTCAAGTCTTTCCCTGATTTCCTTTGGTGTGACCTTGATTCCCTCTTCTCTGAAGGTTGTAGGCTTGTCGAGTATCACCTTCTTCTGCTGCGCCCCACACTGTGGACAAACAGTCCTCATGGAAGCTTCATCGGTTACTTTCTTGGTTATTGAACCAATGACTTCCGGGTCTGTTGATGAGAAATCAACTGTGGACAGTTTTGCCTTGAATGACTTGATCTGGTCATCACTCAACTTGATGCGCCCGCATTCCTTGCAGGTTGCGTCAAGAAACGTCTTGATTTCCTTGATAAATCCGACGTGTACCACAGGCATGGCCAGTTCCACATGACCGAAGTGCCCATGACACTCGTCAACCTTTCCTCCGCAGGTCGCACATTTGAGCCCTGGCTCGATGACCCCCATATGAAGATCCATGAGGCCCCTTTCGATTGGATACCCGTCATCGTCATAGGTGTCAGCTGTGATCACCTTCACCTGTGACATCTTCCTTACCTCATCCGGCGATAGAAGCGCAAACTGTATCTTGTTGATTCTCTTCGAAATTCCACTGGTCATTTCAAGTCCCCCAGAACAAGTCTCATCATTACACCCATTGTGGCAAGTTCATCTCTCATCAGCTTGAATGCATAACTGGTCTCTACCGGGTGTATATTCCCGGTGTTTCCACATACCGGACACCTCAGAGTGCCCTTTCTCCTGTCAAAAATGGCAAGATGCCCGCATTGAGGATTACCGCACACATACAGGATTGTGCCATCACTCTGGTCCAGAAGTCTATCCTTGATGACCATTGCAGCTCCGTGTGCAATAAGCGTATCCCTTTCCATCTCTCCAAACCTGAGACCTCCCTGCCTGGATCTTCCTTCAGTCGGCTGTCTCGTGAGGATCTGGACTGGCCCCCTGGACCTTGCATGGAACTTCCCTGCAACCATGTGATGCAACTTCTGGTAGTAGACTACGCCAGTAAAAATCTCGGCCTTGTATTTCGTTCCAATAATACCGTCATACATTATCTCAGTGGAAGTGTGCCTGAAGCCGTACTTTGTCAGCTGTGCCCTGAGGCTCTCCTCCGGCTCACCGCTGAATATAGTACCGTCTATCAACTGTCCGTTCATTGAGGCAACTTTTCCACCAATCATTTCCAGTATGTGACCTACAGTCATTCTCGATGGGACTGCATGCGGGTTAAATACGATATCAGGGATTGTGCCTCCCTCGGTGAAAGGCATGTCTTCCTGTGGGACAACAACCCCTATGACTCCTTTCTGACCGTGCCTAGAAGCAAATTTGTCTCCTATTTCCGGAGTTCTATCGCTTCTGACTTTGATTTTTACGCTTCTGCTGTTACTCTCTGACACCGTCAGAATGACATTGTCCACAAATCCGCTCTCATTGGGCCTCATTGTAATAGAGGATTCCCTTCTTCTCTGCGGACCGAGCTTATCCCCACCCTCCTCGAGGAATCTTGGGGGTGAAGTCTTGCCCACTAGCACATCAGAGCCCTGTACATACGACTCAGGGAAAATAACTCCGTTTTCATCAAGATTCTTATAGAATTCCTCTGCTCGTACCCCTAGAACATCGTGTGTCGGGATCTCAAACTTATCTTCCTGACCTCCTGGATATCTTCTTTCTTCTGCAGAATAAGTCCTGAAGAACGAGCTCCTGCCGAGTCCTCTTTCTATGGAGGCTTTATTGAAAACGATTGCGTCCTGAATGTTGTATCCCTGGTATGAGAGAACTGCCACTACGAAGTTCTGTCCCGCTGGCTTTCGTTCATAGTTCACGTAGTCCATGATCCTTGTCTTAACCAGTGGAATTTGAGGGTAATGCAGCACGTGCCCTCTTGTATCGCTCCTGATCCTGAAGTTTGTTGAGGATAGCCCTATGGACTGTTTTGTCATTGCTGCTGCCATTGTAATTCTAGGAGAAGAGTTGTGTTCAGGATACGGGATCATTGAGGCTACTACACCTAGGATGAGTGCAGGGTCTATTTCCAGGTGTGTGTGTTCTTTAGTGAGTAGGCTGTCCACCTTGAATGCCTGGCCACAGAGTACACACCTTACATCAAACGTTTCTGGAGTGATGTCGCTTGCCTTGCCGGGATCTTCCCATCTTACCTTGCTTCTGTAGATGAAGGAGCCACAATTTGGACATTTCTCGGGGACGTTGTATGGATAAACTGCAACGTACAGGTTTTCTTCCTCCTCTGCGTCGATCCATTCTACCATTCCAGAGTTTAGCAAGTCGATTATCTGCAGGTCGCCTGTTGCTACCTTCTTCAGTACCTTGTTGTCGATGATAGTATTTCCATTCTTCAGCACCAGGAGTAGTCTGCGGAGTCTTCCCCTGTCGCAGTTGATGATGACTTCGTTTATCCTCTCATCGTGCTTGATGTTAACTTCGTTTGAAATTTCTCCTGCCCGCCTCTTCTCCCTGATTGCTTTCGTAAGGGAAGCTGGGTCGTCATAATAACCAACTAGGTCTCCATTGAGGTATACCCTCCCTGCACTGGGCCTTTCCTCCTTTATTTCTCCAACACCTAGTTGAACTAGCAGGTCCATGATGCTAGATGGATCAATACCCTCGGTCACGTTGATCATTAGCGCAGCATTCTTCACCAGGCCACAGTTCTGACCCTCGGGGGTCTCGTTTGGACACATTCTTCCCCACTGGGTGGGATGAAGGTCTCTTGCCTCAAAGTGGGGCTGTGATCTGGTCAGTGGAGAGATTATTCTCCTCAAATGGCTCATGGTGCTTACGTTCGATACCCTATCCAGGAGTTGTGATATTCCTGTCCTTCCTCCGGTCCAGTTACCAGTGGCCATCGCGTGAAGTATCTTCTGCGTGAGAAGATCCTGCCGCACCGCAGGCTTAATCCTGATTCCTTTCTTCCTGTTATAGGTCTTCTCGAGTTGGTACTTGAGGTCCTTCATTACAGCCTGAAAAGCACCCCTAAACAGTTCGTCGAGCAGATCGCTTGAAAGCTTTATCCTCTTGTTAGCAAGGTGGTCCTTGTCGTCCTCCTTCCTGATCCCTAGGTTCAGTTCCAGAAGAGACCTTGCCATCCTTCCGAGATAGATTGCCTTCTTCATCCTGTCTTCTTGTGAATCCCCAAGATGTGGAAGTAATGACTTGTCCAGCATCTGTGAAACTTTCTTTTCTCTGTACTCCTTCGCCTGACCGGATGCGAACCTCTTCTCTAGGTAAGTAATTGAGTCCTCGGTAGTATTTACGCCGTTTGGTGGAAGATTCTTCACGTTCTTGGAATCCTCGATATTCGCGTATATGATCGGATCCATTTCGGCAACAGACTTTATAGCATCGTGTATCTCGACATCCTTACCCATCCCCAGTGCCTTCATAAGTATGACAAGCGGAACAGTACCTGCAACGCTTGGGATGGATACACTTATAACGCCATCATTTCCTTTTTCCATTGAGGTAAGAGCCCTGAAGCCGGACTTTTGTGAAAACACCTTCGCGACTTCTACTTTTGCCTCGTATTTTTCCTCATACTCGACGAGAATCCTGTTGGGTGCTAGATCCTCAAGTGAAACTATGACTCTCTCCGACCCACCGATAATGAAGTATCCGCCCGGGTCATTGGGATCTTCCCCAACATACTGCAGCTTCTCCTTCCTGGTGCCATTAATCGGGCCGTTGTTCTTTTCGATATAGCTGTCGAGGTTTTCTCCATAAAGTGTGCAAACCTTGGAGCGTACCATCACAGGCATATCCCCAATCTTGATGGTCTCGAAGTCCTTCTGCATCCCGTCTTCGATTATTGCGACTTTTAGCATAATTGGAGCCATATAGTTGAGATCCCTCAGCCTTGCTTCGTTGGGAGTTATCTGATTTGAAGCGCCTGATGCCTCCTTGATCTCTGGTCTCTCTACCCAGATTGTAGCTTCTCCCTTGCCTGCCCCAACGTCATGCTGTCTCCCAAAAACAATCTTTATTTCCCTTCCGGACGTCTTGCTCTTGTCCAGTATAAGTGCACCTGGCTCGTCGTTCTCTGTAACCCTTGTCTCATCAACAATTTGCTGCATTATGCTTTCAGGGTTGTCCCTAGTGGCCAAAAAATAATTCATTGGTTCAATCTGGTGGTTTACTGCTCCCTCTCGATTAAAAAATGCATCAATAATTTCCTTCATTTAAATACCCCTTCTTCCAAAACCCTATAATATATGGATGAACCCGCAGTGGGGCTCTTTCTCACAATCTTAATTATGGAACCCTCAGGGATGGGTCCACTAATCTCCTCCAGAGCCTTAATTGCAGGGTCGTTTCTGTTGATTCTTGGAAGCAATTCCTTTGAGATTTCCAATTTCCTTAAAAGGGTTTCTTCTTCCTTTTTTGACACCAGGGAATGTTGCGGGACTAGTTCGTGTTTAAGCACGTTGAATCTTGCCATTTTTTCACCACCGTTGCGGGCCCGGAGGGGTTTGAACCCTCGACCACCTGGTTAAAAGCCAGATGCTCTACCTAACTGAGCTACGGGCCCTTTAACTGAAAGGCAATTCGTATGTGTCTTGAGAATATAAACATTCTCAAAAATATGGAAAGTATCAAGTCCCTGTAGATAGGTTTTATATGGTCTTTTGATCCAGAAAACAGATGAAGATCAGTATCGACGGCCAGGTCAGGAATTTGCAGGCGGTGTGGTATGAAAACTCCACTGTCCACCTTATAGACCAGAGGAAATTGCCCGCCAATGTTGAAATATTCAAGGCATCCTCATCAGATGAGGTAGCATTTGCCATCAAGGATATGGTTGTTAGAGGGGCCCCCGCAATAGGTGTTGCCGCTGCCTATGGACTTGCAATGGCGAAGGAGAAGGGGGAAGACATGGAAAAGGTTGTTACTAAAATCCGCTCCACAAGGCCGACAGCCCACGATCTTTTTGCTGCGATCGACTACATGACCAGGAACCAGTTTGCATTGTCATCCGCGAGAAGATACGCACAGGAGATATCCAACAGATGCAAGAAAATAGGTGAAATCGGAAATCCATTGATCGGACAAAAATCCAGAGTCCTCACGCACTGCAACGCTGGTGCGCTGGCCGTTCTGGACTGGGGTACCGCGCTTGCGCCCATGAGATTTGCCAAGATTGAAGGAAAGGAGATCTTCGTGTTCGTGGACGAAACTAGGCCAAGGCTGCAAGGGGCAAACCTGACAGCCTGGGAACTCCTACAGGAAGGAATTGATCATGCCATTATAGCTGACAATGCTGCCGGGCATTTCATGCATACGGGACAGGTTGACCTGGCAATAGTTGGTGCAGACAGGATCGCAGCAAACGGAGATTTCGCAAACAAGATAGGCACCTATGAGAAAGCTGTGGTCGCAAGGGAAAATAACATCCCTTTTTACGTAGCAGCCCCTGGCAGTACCTTTGACTTTTCTCTAAACTCAGGGAATGAGATTCCCATTGAAGAGAGATCACAGGACGAAGTAAAGACAGTCGGGATACAGAAAGTTGGGCCACAGGACAGCAAAGCGAAGAACCCCGCGTTTGATGTTACTCCAGCAAGGTATGTCACTGCTTTCATAACCGAATACGGCCTGTTTAAGCCAGATGAGCTCCCAAATCTTCGTCTCAAAATGGACAGGGACCTTTTCATGCAGGGAAGGTAAAATCAGTCAAAAGTCCCCAACCGGTCGAAAAGATTCTCGAGATCTACGTCTTCGTTGGCAATGATAACCTTTTTGAGATCCTTCTCGTTTACACGAGAATAGTTTTCCTGGAATTTCGCAACACGCTCCACGACTCGATCCGCTAACATTTTCTTCATCTCCCCGCTAAGGAGTCTTCCTTTCCTGTACTCACCTGCAATCTGTTCCGACTCCACTGCTGTGAGAAAATAGTGCTTCAAGTAGATGAATGGAACGTCTATTTCTGGGTTCCCACCTAGCCTGCGGTGTTCCTCTATCGAGGCCTGTCCTCCACTGAATGCATTTGCGATTTTTTTCCTTATGGTCTTTTCATCCTCCACCAAGAAGATCGCATTTCCCTTTGACTTGGACATCTTCCCGCCGTCGATTCCCGGCATGAACTTTGAATGGACTACTGCGGGTTTGCTGAAACCATGCAGTTCTGCGACATCCCTGCATATCCTCAGGTGAGGATCCTCGTCGGGCCCAATCGGCACCAGGACATTTCCAATGCCAAACAGGTTCGGCATCAGCACATGCGCTGACTGTACAGAAGGATAAAAGAAAAGACCAACGTTCCTATCATTTCCGTAGCCATAGCTGGCCTTTACCATCGACATGGTGACAGACCTAGACAGCCTGATCGCAAAATTGTAGATGTTGGTATATAGCTGGTCGATAATAACTTTGGTAAGATCAAGTTTAAATCCGAGAGCCACGACACTTCTCGCCAGGTATAGCGATTTCCTGAGCCCTTCCTCCTGTGTCTTGACCTTTCCTGACACATAACTTTCATCGTCTGATATTGGAATGAATACCTGGCATCCATATTTTTCCTGGAAAAACTTGTTGGTATCAAAAACCCCTATATGTCCAATGTGAGGATATGAGCTCGCATTGAACCCAGACACAATCGCACTGGGTTTCCCTGCTCTAAGCTTAGCGTAAAATATGTCAAAGTCTCTGTGAGAAACGATCAGATCGTTCTGGAAAGTATAGAAGTCAGGCTTTTCCTTCAGGTCTGTTATGTTTCGTGCACCAAATCGTTCAATCAGTTTCTGGTGATCCAGGGTAAGTTGGAGAACTGTATTCCTGTTTTCCTGATCCTTTGGATCGAGATTGTCCGGCTGCATTACGGGATGGGTAAACCATCAACCTTAAAAGTGTTAGTGGCGACAGCGAATTGCACTTCCCGTCCCCTCGCGGAAGACAGTACACATACAAAACACAATGGCCTTTACCGTTGGGTTCGGAAAGAGACCCGGTGTTTCACCATTGTTATGGCCGTCACCAGCCCCAAATATCGTCTGTGTATTTAATCATTTTTTCCAGTGCTTGCCTTTGGTTCAATCCTGACAAGTACGTTAGAGCCAGACTCTAACCTTTCAGGAATCCAATGGCCAGCCCAACTACAAATATCACGACAAGCAGCGAGAATGACCCAATATACCCAATCGGAGCAAGTGATTCCACGCTGTTTACAAGAACCGTGCTATGGGCATATATCCAGTTATAGATACTCTGATATGGAATATCGTTTATGAAGGCGATTCCGAGATAAGCTGAAATTACGACCGCAACAATTACCGCTACAAAAGCGGCCGCCGCTCGCTTCGCAGCAAAGCCTATCAATAGGCCATCTACGAACATTAAGAGAATTATGACAATCGCGGAGGTGGACATTTCTCGTTATAAACATATTATTGTATTTAATTTTGTCTATATCCGCAGGAGCGGGTTATGCAATTGCCCTGAATGTCCGCATATCATTGTGAAATAGTATCTGTCCGCGTTGAATTAATGGAGATGGCAAAATCGAAACAGGCTAAAAGGCATTAAATATGTACGACAAATATTGAAAGCAAAAATATATACTCCCTGAGCCATGCTTAGGTACTATAGATTAAATCCTTACGTGATGATCAAATGCTGAACGATGTCCTGCTGGAACTCTTTACTGGCTTTCTGAGGCAGCCTTACGGGGCTTCGCTAATTATCAAGGGGAAACCAGGATCCGGAAAGACCACTTTTGCTCTCGAACTAATAGATTCGATCAGAAACGTCTCCCCTGCGTTCTATGTTTCTACAAGGTTCTCCAATGAACCACTAAAGCAAAAATTCCCATGGCTTTCTGATATCTCGTCATCGTCGAAGGAGAGAGTGCGTGGAAAGGATGAGATGAACGAGGTCTTCAGGGATAACTTCAACAAACTGGAAAAAATGATCGAGGAGGGCAGGGTCTCAAAGTCTTTTGCCTTTTCGGGAGAACCCGGCCTTGTCCTTAACATCCAGGAAATACTACCAGAGCTTGAATTGCTTTACCGGTTCATAAGCGAGAACTTGAACAAGTCCCCAGTGGTCGTGATTGACTCCATAGAAGCCCTTGCAGAAAAATACGATCTTGATCCTGGACTACTGTTTTCAGTTATACAGAAAGACTTGGTAGAGAACTCTGGGGCGAATATAATTCTGATAATGGAATCAGACAAGGAGATTTCTCTTGACTATTACGCTGATGGCGTAGTAAGAATGAATTTCGGGATATCGAAAAATTTCCTCATAAGGACCGTGACAATAGAAAAACTCAGGGGAGTTTCCATTGGTTCTAACCCTGTTTACCTTTATTCCCTTGAAAATGGAAGGTTCCATTCATTCAGCCGTGACATCATCTCTTACCCAATGCAGAGGATCAAGAACATCAAGAAACCGGAAGAGAAACAATTTGAGGTTTCCCTTGGAACCGAGTCCCTCAGTAGGCTCCTTTCCACGGGCACCGACAAGATACCACTAGGATCCGTGATAATGATTCACCGGGAGACCCCTTCAAATTTTGTAGACAGTTATGTAAACCTCCTCAAGAACAACCTGATCAAGATCAGCGCCATGAACGGGAGGGGGGTTGTAGACGTAACCAGCAGCAATTACGAGAGTTCAAGGATCTTCGTAAACTGCTTCGATCCGGAGTGGCTGAAACATTATATCACCCTCGAAAGAACGGACAAGACCAGCCCATTCATAATCAACATTGGCGGAAAGAGCATGCTTGAGGATATCCCCAAGGAAGTCCTCGAATACTACCTCACTAACTCAAAGCGCCCGTACGTATACATATTCTCCACAGATTTCCTCAGGTTCACATACGGTGACAGTTTCTTTGGAGATCTGTCTACGGTAATCAACAGCGTGAGACCCTCTGGAATTATAATGATTATAGCAGATGATGAAGAATACAAGAAAATATACCATTATGCCAGCTTCGCAGTTCACGTCAATGACATCAACGGCTATGTGATGATGAACTCAAACACCTCAGACTTATATCTTGGCTCCGTAGAGAAGGACAACGACAAGTGGCCGGAGATAAAGCTTTCTGAAGTGGTCTAGATTTTCTTGACTGATATCTCCTTGACCTTTGGGAAATAGGCATCCAGTCCGTTTGCGAGGGCGTAACGTATGGATTCGTTAAGAAGGTAGATTAGTGCCCTGGAGACTGCATGCATACCCCTGTCAATATCCTCATAATTTTCAAGTTTGGGCGCTATCCTCAATCTCAGGGACAGGCGGTTGCTGTTTATATCAACCTTCAGGCTTGGTTTCCCGCTGAATGACCCGAGCGCCTCTGTGCAGAGCCGCATTGCATGGTGAATGACCCCTTTGCTTTCGTTCTTCTGTTTCAATATGCTTTCTGAGAATTCAGGATCCAGGACAATCTCGCCGAATATCTCCAGTCCACCGTTACTGCCTCCGCTATTTTCGGTCAATTCGCTCAACGTTAAATCTTGGGCTGCATTTATCGTTTATGTTTCCTGAAACCAGGATGAGAAGACTCAGATCCGGAAGCCTCTTGAGAGACCTGCTCTCCGAGAGCTCAATCAAGAAGGAAAAGATGATCATGCCAGTATTTATCGATGAGAACCTGAAGACAAGGAAACCCATAGAATCAATGCCAGGGATTTTCAGGTATGGAACGGAAGATTACCTGAAGTATATCCAGGGGCTGGCAGACAAGGGTGTCAGATCGATTCTCCTTTTCGGAATTCCATCCGGCAAGGATGCCGCTGGAAGTTCTTCCTACGACAGAAATGGAATTGTGCAGACTGCCATACGAGGCATCAAAGACTCCACAGGAATCACGGTGATTGCGGATCTTTGCTTATGTGAATATACCGACACGGGTCAGTGCGGAATCATGCAGGGCCAGTTGGTTGATAATGACAGCACTCTCACGACATATAGGAAGATAGCACACACCTATGCAGATGCCGGAGTCGACATAATTGCGCCCAGTGGAATGATGGATGGCCAGGTTGGGGCCATTCGAGACGAGCTGGAAAAGTCAGGATACTCCAATACGCTCATAATGGGCTACAGCGCGAAGTATGCGTCGAATCTGTACGGTCCATTCCGTGAGGCAGCGGATTCCGCACCAAGAATAGGTGACAGGAAATCGTACCAGATGGATTACAGGAATTCAAGGGAGGCTCTCAGAGAACTGGAACTTGATCTTGAAGAGGGGGCAGATATGCTGATGGTGAAACCTGCACTGTTTTACCTTGACGTCCTCAGGGAAGCAAGGGTCAACTTTTCGCTGCCCCTGGCTGCCTACAGTGTCAGTGGAGAGTACACCATGATCAGGAATGCTGTGGAACAGGGCTTCCTTGGAAAGGATGCAATAACCGAGTCCATAACGAGCATTTTCAGGGCAGGGGCAGACCTGTTAATATCCTATTTCACTGAGTATGTATGCAGCGGAAATCTTGATGAGTGAGGCTCAATTCAGAAGCTTTTGCCTCACTCCTCGTTTTCAGGACCGTGGGCTGCTACCTTGATGCGACCTTGGCTTTCTTGAGGTGTTCCTTCTTGTACTTCTTAATTTCGTCAATCAGGGCTGGAAGCACCTTGTTGACATCATCGACGATGACGTAGTCCGAATACCTGAATATCTCCGCATTTGGGTCTATGTTTATTGAAATGATGTTCTCGCTGTTTTTCATCCCCATTATGTGCTGAATCTTCCCAGATATTCCACAGGCGACGTAAAGTCTTGGCCTCACCGTCTGTCCAGTCTGACCAACCTGATGATCCCTTGTTATCCATCCAAGGTCAGCCGTTGGCCTGGAGGCACCAACGACACCATTCATCTGCTCTGCGAGTTCACCAACGAGCTTGAAGCCCGCAGGTGAGCCAAGGCCCATTCCCCCGGAAACAACCACCTTGGCGGCTGTGAGGTCAATTGCCTCCTTTTTCCTGAACTCGATAATCTCCTTCTTGAGCAGGGACTTATCAACTTTCACCTTTTCTATCCTCTTCTCGCATTTGCTGCCGTCGACCTTTTCAGGTACTGGAAATATTCCTGCTCTTGCAGTGGCCATTTGGGGCCTGTGCCTCTTGCAGAGGATTTCCGCCAGCATGCTCTCCCCATAAGTAGGCCTGTTTGCTGAGAGTATCCTTGTGTCCTCCTCGATATCAATTTCGGTGCAGTCTGCGGTGACTCCTGCCTGGCAACTGACTGCAATCCTTGATGCAAGGTCCCTGCCATTCCTGGTGGCTGGTATTAGAAAAATGTTTGGCTTTTCCTTCTTCACGAAGTCCTCCACAATCTTCGCATAGGGCATAGTCCTGAAGTCTGCAAGATCGGGCGAGTCAGCTCCGAGAACCATGTCACAGCCGTATGAAGCTGCCTCGTCTGCCATTTCAGAAATCTTGCTCCCTATAAGCACGCAGTAAAGCTTCTCGTTGACCTTCTGTGCAAGGCGTTTTCCCACGCCTATCATTTCCAGGGCAGGCCTTTGAAGCTGTCCGTCCCTGTTCTCCAGATACACGAAAATGTTTCGGTAATCCTCCGGTTTATCTACCGGAGCAGCGTTTATGAGTCCTGCCATCTACTCTTCCTCCAGTTTCAATATGTTCTTCTCGTAGAGTTCCTTGACCAGTTCGCCAAGGTTGGAGAGGTCGTACTTCTTAGCTGCCCGTTCTTTTTCCTTGATTGATCTCATCTTTCTTACGATGGTTGGAGAACCCCGAACGCCTACCCACTCTGGGGGAAGGCCAAGTTTCTCCAGATTCCATACTTCAAATCCTTTCTTCATTGCGTCAATCTTGCGCCTGAGCGTCTGCCTTCGAGGGAAGTTACTGTTCAAGAGGACTGTAATCAGGACCGGCGTTGGTGTTCTTACGACCTCGGTGCCACCTTCAAGTTCCCTTTCAGCAACGATGAATCCATCCTTATATTCGACATTGCTGCAGTATGTTATCTGCTCTATATTCAGGAATTCTGCGACTCCCGGCCCGACATGGCCTGTCGAAGAGTCAGAAGATTCCTCCCCTGCAATCACCACGTCGAATCTTCCAATCTTGGAAATGGTAGAGGCAAGCGTAAGCCCAGTCGGATAGGTATCGGCCCCTCCGAATAGCCTGTCTGAAACCAGAATCGCCCGATCCGCCCCCCTTGCCATGCATTCATACATCGTAGTTTCCGCCTGTGGAGGTCCCATCGAAATTACTGTGACTGTTCCTCCAGCCTTGTCACGTAGGGATAAGGCGACTTCAAGTGCATTCTCGTCTGCACGGTTGGTAACGTTTCTTGTCAGGCTCCTGTTTAGGTTCATTGTCACTGGATCGATAACAACTTCCTGGCTGTCTGGGACCTGTTTCACCATAACTATGATATCCAGAGGCATCTTGATCACCCGAATTTGTATTTTATGCCCTGACCCCCCTTGGGGTTGGTCCACATAACGCTGCCATGGCTGCAGGCTATGTCGCAAGTACCGCACTCGACACAGTCTTCGTACTTGAAATTGAGCTTTCCGTCAATTAATTTATAGCAGCTCGCAGGGCATGCAAAAGTGCAAAAATGATCAGGACACGTCTCGCATATCTTGGGGTTGACTGTGATGTGAGCGTATTGATTGTCGGTCTTATAGTTCAGAAGTGCAAGTTTTTCCTCGATTTCCATTTCTACATCCTCCTCATCAGTCTGTAGCCCTGTATGAGCAGATCTGATTTAGAGATTCCCTGATCGAACGCTGAATCAAGGATGATCTTCATAATGTGGTCTTTCGGTTCACCGGTTTCTTTGAAAAGCCTCATCATCGAATTTTCTGCCATCTTCGGCACGATTCTGTGGATCAGAGGGCTCCAGGTGACCTTCTCAATGCCCTTGAAGGTCTTCTTATCCTTAATGGCATAAGATTCTCCCAGCATTCTTCCGTAACGTGCAAGCGATGCCTCTGAAAAATCACCATCTTTCTTTGCTTGGATTGCAGCCTCTGCTGCCATTATTCCCGAAGCGATTGCATAATTCATCCCCTCTATGACCATACCGTTGCTGAAGGAGAAACCTGCAGCATCTCCGGCGATCATGTAACCGTCGCCGAATAGCTTAGCCATTGTGGAAATGCCGCCTTCATAGACAAGGTGAGCGCTATACTCCTGTATCTGCCCTCCTTCCAGAAGCCTTGATATGAACGGGTGATTGACAAATTTCTCCATTATATCGTATGATCGCGTCTTCCCGTTTTCCCTTAGCCTGGATAGTGATACCACCACGCCCACTGAGATGCTGTCCTTGTTTGTGTACAGGAAGCCTCCGGCATATACGTCATCTCCAATGAAGCTCAACACGTACTCGCCTGCAAAACCAGAATTGCCCCTGAGATTGAACCTGTCATTAATCGTTGCTTCCGGTAGCTTATAGACCTGCTTTATGCCCAGGGCGACATCGTCATCCCCAGGTGGCTGCCTGAGCCCGGCCTTCATCGCGACTCTCGGGTTGGCGCCCTCCGCAAGAATAACGCAGTCGGATGTTATCTTGTCCCCCTCGTTCACGACTCCA
>JAKAFX010000006.1:0-16729 GCA_021817735.1 Thermoplasmata archaeon
ACAGGATAGTGCTGATGACGGAACAGTGCAGGAGCCTGCTGGTAGAGTACAGCAGGTTCAGGGCAGGAATTGCAACCCCTTCGAGCGCATTGTTCCTGAGTTCCAGGAAGAACAGGTTCGACAGCAGCACGATTGAGAGGATTGTCAGGGAAGAGGCGAGAAAGGCAGGCATCCAGAAGCGGGTGACTCCCCATGTGCTGAGGCACACCTTCGCTACGGCGCTTCTCAGGAATGGTGGGGATATAAGATTCATCCAGAGACTCCTGGGGCATTCCAGCATCTCAACTACAGAAATATATACGCATGTTGATGACGGTGCGCTGAGATCGATGTACGAGAAATCACAGCCCAGATATGGAAAATAGGCTTACTTGTTCCTTGAGATCATGTAATCTGCAGCCCAGGCTAGCGTCTGTCGCACCCTGTTATCTCCACGAACCGATTTTAGGTATTCCTTCGCCCTGCTACCCATCTTGAGCACGAGTTCTCTGGAGTAATCCAGTGAACCTGTTGACTCGACTATGCTCTTAAGTTTTTCAAAATCCTGGTCAGAGACGTTACCCGAGGAGATGCACTGAGTGATGAAGGACCTCTCGCTTTCTGAACCCTGTTCCATGGCCTTCAGGATAAGAAGGGTCTTCTTCCCCTCGTTTACATCGCTCTTGACTGATTTGCCCAGAACAGATTCGTCTCCAAACATGCCGAGAATGTCATCCTGTATCTGGAAAGCAGTACCTACAAGGTAACCGTAGTTCTCCAGGTTTTGGATCTCTGAGACGTTGCCCGCAATCTTTGCCCCCATGACCAGGGGGCCCTCCACTGTATACCTGGCTGTCTTCAGGGTGTGTAGCCTGATAAGATCCGCCTCGGTGAAGTTCTCGGTGAAGGATGAGTAAATATCAATAAGCTGGCCGTGGCCAGTGGTCTCGAAGATGGATGTAAGTTCCGCGTCTGCAACGAGGCTCTGCTCCTGGGTAAGTCCGCTCCTGAATATAGCCTCGTGGGAGTAGCTCTCTGCAAGATCAGATGCCACCAAGGCTATGCTCTCGGCCAGTCTTCTCTTACCAGGATCCTTCTGGAAAACCTTGCTCCAGACCTCCATGTGGAAACTGGGTTTTCCTCTCCTTGTTTCGCTTTGGTCCATTATGTCATCCTGAATGAGAAAATATGACTGTGAGAGTTCTATGGAGATTGAGGCCCTAACAGTTGCTATGTCATGTGGAGAAAACAGGTCATGTCCCAGGATGATCATCACAGGCCTTATTCTCTTTCCTCCGCCGAGGGTATAGGCCGAAAGCATTTCGACAACCCCTCGGATGGTGGAGTCTCTGGCCTGGTCTACCTTCCATCTAAGGTACGCCTGCAGTTCGCGTTCGACTTCCTGCCTTATTCCGACGAAGTCCGATTCCCCTCCCTCAGGCGCCGAATTCACGCTTTCGGATCATTCAAATCATAATAAGGCTTTGCGGGAGAGCCCATATATCTCAGAAAAGAGTGATGTGGAATATAAGATGAAATATCTCTCCGACGCTGAAGGTAGCCCCGGCTGCCCCAAGGGACATCAGGGCAGATCTCACTGCAACGGATAGCATCCTGGTGCTCATTGAGAGGGCGACTATTGCGTTTGTGAACGCTTCACTGACAGCAACAAGCACTATTGCCACGAAAAGAGCCGTGAATCTCTCGAGGAAAAAGAAGGGGGCTATCGGGATGATTGCACCCAGTATATATGTCAATGCAACATTTGCGGCGGAACGCCTGCTGCTAGCTTGAAGGGATTCCAGATCCTTGAAGTTGACTCCCGTTTCGTCAAAGAGAGTCTTCTTCTTCATCTCGGTGATCTTGTACTGGGACTCGGAAAATCTAGCAAGATATGCCCCTAGCGCCATGCTTATGGCTCCTCCAACGCCGACGACGAGACCCCCAAGAGCGATAATGATGTTGTTGAAAATGAACGCGGTTAGTCCCGCAAGGGCTGCAAGGACTTCCACCAGGCCGTCGCTCAACCCGAAAATGACGTCCTGGTTCTTGGTGATCTGCTCCTCGGTCTTTTGTATCCTGTTCTCAAAGACCTCTTCGTGCTCAACCTCGTCATGAAGCAGCGCTGTTAGGCCCTCGGAAAATTCCGTGTCTCCTCTCTTTTCCTTCAGGTAATCTGAGTATTCGCCACAGGTCTCTATCTCGCCGTGCTCCAGCAGTCTAACTGACAGGTACTGCCCCAGAACCCTGCTGAACAGTAGCAGCATGGCTATTTTCAGGCTCCTTGGTCCCAGGCCGTCCGTTCTTACGCCATTCTTTTCCAGGTACTTCTTCCAGAAAGCTGAATGGGTTCCCTCTATGGTTGACAGCCTCTTGAGGCTTGCAGAAAATTCTGCGTCATTGGTCTTCCCTGACAGTTTGTCATAAAACTCCTTATCGGTCAGTTCATCCCTGTAGAATTTTATCCACTTTCGCCTGTCCCTGGGGTCCAATGCTCCCTGAGTCCTACAAAATATAAATCGTTATCAGGTTCGAATTTCGTATACCGCATGCGAGAACTGTCAACTAACTATATATTTTCAGGCCCGATGAGTATTTGGTTTTTATGATATCCAGAGAACTAGAAAATGGAAATGAGATCCCTGAGAAGATAATGATCAAAGTAGTCCCCCCGGGACCTGAAGCCAAGAAAATAGTGGAACTCGATTCGAAGTACCTTGTCAAGACTACAAAATCTCTTCCTGTTGTGGGAGAGAGGGCCAAAGGGGTTTTTGTCGAGGACGTTGATGGCAATGTGTTCCTGGACTTTGCTTCAGGCATTAGCGTCACCAATATGGGCCATCTCCACCCCAAGATCACTGAGGCAGTAGAGGAACAGCTCCACAAACTGTGGCACTTCGCGGGCACAGACTACTACTACAAGGCACAGGTAGATGCTGCAAAAGCTATATGCGAAATAACCCCGGGCAAGTTCGACAAGAAGGTCTTCTTCACAAACAGCGGAACTGAAAGCAATGAGGCAGGAATTAAGATCGCCAAGATCAGCACCAAGAAGCAGCAATTCATAGGATTTATTGGCGGATTCCACGGCAGGAGCCAGGGATCGCTTGCATTCACCGCCTCAAGGGCCATACACCACAAGGGATTCTTCCCTGCAATGCCAGGTGTAGAACATGTCCCGTTCCCAAATCCATACAGGAACCCTTTTGGAATTGACGGATACTCTGATCCCGATGAACTCGTAAACAGGACCCTTGATTTCATCGAGAAATACGTCTTCAGGACTTACGCCCCTCCTGAGAATATTGCAGCATTCCTGGTAGAGCCTATTCAGGGTGAAGGCGGATATATCGTACCCCCAAAGAGTTTCCACGCAAAACTGAAGAAGCTTGCGGAGGAAAACCACATTCTGGTGATCATGGATGAAGTCCAGACAGGTTTTGGCAGGACTGGCAAGTACTTTGCATCCGAGCACTTTGGCGTTGAGCCTGACATTATCTCGCTGGCAAAGTCCATAGCTTCTGGAATTCCAATGGGCGCATCAGTCATCAGGGCGGATCTAGACTTCCCAGAAGATGGATTGCATTCCAACACCTTTGGAGGGAACCTTCTGGCATCTGTGGCGTGCGTTGCAACCATCGACGCACTGAAGAACGAGAAGGCCGTCGAGAATGCGGCAAAGGTGGGAGCTTACTTCAAGAAGAGATTGCAGGAACTTTCCGAGAAATTCCCGCAGATTGGAGATGTAAGGGGACTTGGGCTCATGATGGCCGTGGACTTTGTCAAGGACCAGAAGACAAGGGAGCCTGATACAAAGCTAAGAGACAAGGTCGAATACAAGGTTTTCCAGAATGGTCTGCTTACACTTTCAACGGGTCTTAGTGCGCTGAGGCTCATACCTCCGCTGATCATCAAGGAAAGCCAGATCGACATGGGAATAGAGGCTCTTTCCAAGGCCATTTCCCAATCCCTCTGATATTCAGGAAGTAACATATTCTAGAAACTTGAAAAGCGGCAGGCCGTTATCCCACTGGAGGCTGTAATTCCCGCCTCTGGTGGTAGATATTTTTGGCAGGATATTGTAAAGCAGGCGAATTCTCCCCTGAGGCTCTCCGTTCATCGCAAACAGCCTCCAAGGATCGCCTTTTTCGCTCTTGAGCCTGTATGCATAAATAAGGATAAGCCCTGAGCGTCTGCAGCGTTCCGATAGGCGTTCAGCCTGTTCTTGCCTCTTGCCAGAAGCCTCAGAGAAATTTATTAGCCTTGAGGACGAGGATTTCACTTCTATGATGACAGAGATGTCATCCCTGAGTGCAATGATATCTGCACCCTGTGAACCTGCAGATCTGGTCACAAGGAAAGGGTGGGAGCAAAATTCCTCTACATTAACGGAACTTTTCCCGGTTTTGCTGACAAACTTGTTGACCTTTTCCCGTTCACCAGACAGTATCTGGGCTAGTTCCCTTTCATAAATCGCTCCATTCAACCACCTAAGATAGGCTGCGATCTAAATATCTTTTTGCAGGTCGCCTGCGCTGGTGCTGTGTACCTGATTAACATGAAGAACAAAGATTGTCGCAGTAACAAGTGGTAAAAATCTGTTTGAATACTTGAAATAATCAGAAATGTAAGAACAAGAAAGAAAAAATAAAAATATTAAAAAAATAAAAAAAATGGGTGGATGGTATCTCTACGGCTTTCTTCTGGGTCTACCAACCACGAAGTAAGCAACGCCGATTATCACTATCAGAACCACTGCAATTATAGCAATGATCAGGTAGGGGTTGATCGGTGCACTCACTGACGGGGCACTGTAGCTCACACTCACTGCCTGCTCTGAGCCATTGACAGTGACTGTTCCCGTGGTCTTGGATGGACCGGAGAACGATGTCACGCCAAACACCTGGTATGAGTATGTACCATTGTAGACGTAGAAAATGACCTGGCTGGTAGTCGACGTCTCATTCAAGCCGTTAAGCTCTACTGTCCAGGCGGTTCCATTGGTCAGACCGGTCTCGGTGAATGTCACCGCATACGTCTGCATTGGTGCAAAGACCACGTTAACCGTTGAGGCCCCAAGCAGCTTGATGCTACCCGTGCCGTTCACGGTTGTCCTGTATCCAGCAGGTGGAACCACTGTAAAGCTATAGCCGGCTGATGAGGCAGGCAGCTGCACATATGCAGTGCTCGTAGTGGATGTTGAGACTACGCCACCGATCGAGACTGACCACGAGAGACCCTGGGCCAAAGACTGTCCATTGTTGAACTCAATGCCGTACAGGTTCACGAATGTCGATGAAAGGTCGATCTGTGCAAAGTATGTCGAAGCGGTATTGAAACTGTTCTGTCCAATAGCAGTAGAGTAATACCTGAAGCCTGACCCTACGGTCACTGAATAGTTGTAGGTGCCATTGGGTATCACGAATTGTGCAATGGACATAGAGCCCAATAGAGCCACGTCATAAACACCGGAACAGGAGTACGATCCCGCACTGTTGAACACTGTTACAGTCCACGGAGTCCCAAGGGGAAGCGATGACTCTACAAAGTTGACTGTAGACATGCTGTAGGTGACCGACTTCTGGTAAGTTACCTTCACTGTCACGTTGGCGCCGCTTATTGAGAATGTTCCGTTGGCAAGTGCACTAAGCTGGGCCTTGGTGGCAGGAGTCGTTCCAAAGTAGGCTGTTGTCAGTGAGGCGTTCACGGCATATAGAGTGCCGTTGTTGTTCGTAACTCCAGGCACCGAGATAAGCCCATTGCTGAACGAGTACGTTCCATCTGTGGTGTTTGTCAGATCTATGGAATGACCATTCAATGCCTTCCCTGCAAGCGCAGTGCCGTTAGCCGTCGCGTTGACACCCATCGGAGTTATTGCTGCTGTCCAGACAGTTGTCGAGGGCAGTCCGGTTTCCTCGAAAGTCACGTCATAGGCAGGGTTGAAGGTAGCCCAGACGTTCACATTCTTACCGTTCACGGTAAAGGATGTGTTCTCAGGCATGCTTGTGACTGCCAGGTACTTGCCAGTCAAGTTAACTGCACCATAGGTGTAAGTTCCATTTGGCAGTGTCACTGTTATGGTGTTTGGTGCTGCTACCTGAGGGGTAGCCAGAATCTCTCCAACTGGCGAGATCATCCACATATCCCCTGCGGGAAGCCCAGACTCATGGAAGGTCACCGTATATGCTGATGTACCAAGGTTCAATGGGTAATAGTCACCGCCACAGCATATCTGGCCACCGTTGGTATATGGAATTACACCGTTGAAGTTCCAGTAGTAGTTACCGGTACCCGGAGAAACAGCGTCAAAGGAGTTTGCGTATGCAGCAACCGAGCCTACGAAGTTAGTCGAATAAGGACTATACAGTGGGCTCACTATTGGGTTGCCAGTCGCAAAGGTGTTTCCAGTCACCGTGTTGCCACTGCTATAGAGACCGAGGTCAGTGCCGTAGGTTCCACCAACTGCAAAGGCGTTGCCAAGGATAGTACCAAAAGTCGGTGCGTATACGTTGTTGAACACAACAAGCCCGTAAATGTCGTTGCCAGTGAATGTGTTACCGGTTACTGTTGAAGAGACCACATTCCATAGTATCACACCGCCGGCCGTTGGGAATGAGGACGTAATGTCTGGTCCATTCTGCCAGCCGGAGAAAACGTTGCCTTGTATTGTAATGCCAGTGCTGTTGATTATCCAAACTCCGAGCTGGTTAGTGGTTGGAAGGCCGAAGAAGGATACATAGAGGTTCCAGATACCTGAGTACTGGACTCCAAAGGCAAAGGTCTCACCGGTAATGGTCACACCACTTGCGTGGAACAGGTTTATTCCAGCGAACGCAGGGAACGAGTAGTCGTTCACGGCGCCAAACTCGGGAAGCAGGTTCGTGCCGGAGCCGGAAAGCAATGTATATGGCCCGCTTCCACTTGGAGTCGTAGATATGGATTGAACCTCAGAAGCAGTGAACGCGTAGAGCGGCGTATAAATCGTAGCTGTTGCCTGTGTTGTCATCGTGGTAGTCAATGGAGTGCTTGTCATTGTCTGGTTCCAGGTTGGGTCCCATCCGCTGAGTGCGAAGCTTGCCCTGTAGACTCCTGGAACGTTGTTGAACGTTGCGTTAACGTGCCATGGCCCATTGAGGGTAAAGCTGTAGCTTCCAGAGTCATATGCTGTAGGCGCCCATTGTGCACTTGTGTTGTCAAATGATGAGTTGCTGTCGCTTACGAGCATGAATGCATTTCCCGGGGAAATGGTGCCTGAGAAGTGGTGGGATGGTGTTGCCGTTCCATCGTTCCAGAGCTGGTATAGCATCGATGGCCCTGTTTCGAGCAATGCTTTTCCTGCACTTGTCGATGATACCGCTACCCCAGATGATGTTTCTCCAGTCTGGGATCCGAAGTCATATGCGGACTTGGGGTCCTGATAATTATTAGCTGTGCTGTTGAAGAACTGCAGCTGCATTGAGCCGGTTATGTTGACAACTGTTGCTGTGGAACCTCCGCCAGGACCGCCAACCATTATTTCTGCGTCCATGGGTATGAACCCAAGGTCAGTCACCTGGCTGCCGTTAACCACGTATGAAGCCGCGGGGGCGTTATATGTTGGTGCCTGTCCGCCGACTGAGTTGTAGACAACCTCGTCATACGAGCCGCTTGAGTAAGTTGAGCCGGACTGTATTGAGTAGTTGAAGAAGGTGACATCATTTCCGTTCACTGTCGTCGTGTTCAGGTAAAGGGTTGCCGTGAACCCGTTGGGAGAAACAAAGAAACTAGGCCCTACCGAGTAGTAATAAACTGGGAGAACCTGGAATCCTGAGCCAGAGAGTATGGATCCTGGCTGGAGTGAACCAGCTGGGCTCGAGAAATTCCAAACGTTGTCCAGGAAGGTCAACTGATGGAGTCTTGCCGAATAGAACAGAACGTTCTGGTTCCAGAACTGGTAGCCCGGAGTTCCCTGTATGGTAACGCCGTTAAGGACAGCATTCAACTGGAATGTCACTTCGTGGGGTCCGTCGTTCAGTGCATTAAGCACCTGAAGGCTTGTTATGTTGACAACTGCCTTGAAGCTTGATGTCGAGTAGCCATACGACACCGGTCCGTTCGACGTGTTCGAAATACCATAGTCTGCCAGACCCATTGGGGCTGGAGCCACGAGATATCCCGGAGAGTTGACTGATCCCAGCCTGCTCCCAATGCTCTGTGCAGCAAAGTTAGGCATGTACACATACTTCATGGGTACATTGTCCTGCTTCAAGGTGGACAGCACCTGCTGGGCCCTGCTTGTTAAAGTGGCCTGGCTAGTTTGCTGCCCGCCGGTCGCTACAGAGCTAACCGGATTCACACTATTCGCTTGAGTTGTTGACACCGCTGTCGATAATGAAGATGGTGCGACTTTCGCGTTTCCCTGACTGCCTGCCCCCAAGGGGAAAAAGGCCAGAGACGACGTGATCATCAGCGCCGAGACAACGATGACTAACGCTATGACAATACGTTTCGAATTCATAGTCACCTGAAGCCTATACCTGTTGGAACTATATAAATTTTCTTTGTGGCACATCGCGCTACAAAGCCGTAAAACCCTCGGAAATATTAGTGTCTGCCAACACATGTGAAAAGTATTGTATGCTACCTTCCATACACAGACCATGGAAGGGGACTTTGTTTATAACCCCGATAATGAGCAGATTGCCGAGACGAACCTGATGAAGTTCGCTTCAAAGAAAGGGTTCAACACCATCGGGGAACTTTATGATTGGGCCGATTCACACAGCGACGAATTCTGGAGGGAAGTCGTACATGACTGTGGCATTTCATTTACGACAGGATTCGGCAAGATATTGGATGGGCCTGATGAGAGTGGTTCATATTCATGGTATCAGGGGGGAAAAATCAATATCACCCGCAATGCCGTTGAGCGTTACGCTTTGAATCCAGACACCAGGGACAGGAGTGCCTGCAGGTATGAGGACGAGGAGGGAAACCGATCAGATGTCACTTACGGTGAACTGGATGGAATGGTTGGGCGGCTTGCAGGATCCCTATTATCACGGGGCGTAGCCAAGGGTGACAGGGTGGGCATATACCTCCCGCCAACCATAGAGGGCGTTGTCGCGCTTTACTCAATATTGCGAATCGGGGCAGTTGCGGTTCCAATTTTTTCTGGGTATGGCAGAGAGGCTGTGGAATCCAGGATAAGGGATGCTGGGGCGAGGTTCATCTTCACTTGCAATGAGTATACAAGGCGTGGGAAGAAGATCAACCAGTCCGAAGGACTTCAGGGCATTCCTGACATAACAGTCATTATGGCAGGGGCGAAAAGCCAATCCGGAGGAGTCCTAAGCATGAATCAGCTCATAGAGGATGGGAAGTATGTGCAGTCAGTCCCGATGGATAGCGAGGACCCTGCAATCATGCTCTATACCTCTGGAACCACAGGGAAGCCAAAAGGCACCGTTCATGTCCACGGGGGAAGTTTTGTAAATATAGTAAAGGAAGTGAAGTACTATATGGATCTACGGCCGCAGGACACGATGTTCTGGATATCTGACCTTGGCTGGATGATGGGCGCATGGAGCATAATCGGAACAAATTCCCTTGGCGGGACAATATTCCTCTACAGCGGTGCTGTCGATTATCCCGATGACAGAAGAATCTATCGACTCATTGAAAGGAACAATGTGAGCATTCTTGGTCTTTCACCCACCCTCATCAGGATGCTCAAGTCCAAGAATATCGGTGATCCAATGCCTGGGATCAGGGTATTTGGTTCAACTGGAGAGCCCTGGGACACCGAGAGCTGGATGCATCTTTTCCAGAATATTGGAAGCGGCAAGACCCCAATCTGCAATATATCTGGAGGGACTGACATCATAGGATGCTTCCTTGCCTCGACCCCTGCAATACCACTGAAACCACGCTGTCTGTACAGGGGCCTGGGAATGCATGTTTCTGTTTTCGATGACAATGGAAGGGACGTTATAGGGCAAATAGGGCATTTAGTCTCAAAAGGGCAGTGCCCATCAATGACGCGAGGGATTTGGAAACAACCCGGAAAATATTATGAGACATACTGGTCGAGGTTCAAAAATGCGTGGTCACAGGGAGACTGGGCTGAGATGGACTCTGACGGTTATTTCTTCCTGTATGGCAGGTCCGATGATGTCATCAAGGTGGCTGGCAAGAGGCTCGGCCCCAATGAAGTGGAGGACATCGTGAATGCTGTCCCGGGAGTGATTGAATCTGCTGCGGTGGGGATTCCCGACAACATCAAGGGAGAGTCTCTTGCCATATTCTACACTGGATCTGATTCCAGTGAGACCCTCAAGCTTGTCAGGAAAACTGTAGAATCTAAGCTTGGCAGGTCTTTTGCTCCCAGTTTCACCATACACCTTCCGGCACTGCCCAAGACAAGGAATGGAAAGATAATGCGCAGGATTGTCAGGAGCTCATTCCTTGGGGAACCGGTGGGTGATGTGAGCAACCTTGAGGACAAAGGAGTTATATCACTAATAGAGAGTATTGGTAAGAGATCTGGAGGAACGCATGGAAACGGCAATTGATCTGGGTGGAGTCAGGGTCCACGTTCTACATGAGGGAAACTTTTCCCTGGATCCGGGGGCAGCGTTTGGTCTTGTACCTATTCCGGTCTGGTCCAGGGTTGCAAAGTTGAACAGCCACCAGAGGATCAGCATGACCGCCATGATCGCGGTGGTTGAAAAGGACGATCACTTTATCATGATCGACTCGGGGGTTGGTGATGGGTACGATGACAAGTTTGCCAGCCTGTTTGAGGTTGACCAGGCCCCAGGTTTCAAGAAGAAGCTGCTTGACGTGACAGGTGGAAAGGGCATCGACATGATAATACACACTCACCTTCACTTTGACCACTCTGGAGGTTCCTTTTCGACCGATCCCGTATTCTCAGGCTCGATGATCCTCACACAGGATGATGAACTGTACAACATGGAGAACCCTGATGACCTGAGCAAGGCAAGCTACCGGATGCCATCTGACATCTCCGGAAGGATGAAGCTGATACATGGAACTGCCCACCTTAGAGGATTTATCGAGGTGATCAGGACTGGAGGGCATACCTCCGGCCATGAGGCAGTCATAATAAAGGGCAGTTCCGGGGAACTGATCTGCCCCGGTGATCTATTCCCGACTTCCTTCAATCTGCGCCCTACATTCATAACAGCCATTGATCATTACCCGCTTGACACGCTCAGGTTCAAGAAGGTGTTCATAAGAAGGGCCATTCGAAACCAGTCGTACATGTTATTCAACCATGATATAGTGAACACTGTCACAAGAATAAAGGGAGAGGAGACCAAGCCGCTGCTGGATCTTGTGGCATGACTGCCTGATCAGATCTCTATCTCTTCCTTGCTAGATACATAGCGATCCATTGCAAGTTCTGCTATATCTGTGCCGTAGTATCCTATCCTGGTCATCTCCTCAAGCACTCTGCTGAGGAAAGATAGCTTGGTGCCCTTGCCTATCCTGGCTGATGCCTGCTCCCTTTCCCTGGCGATATCACTCTTCCGGTCTATTATATCATTGAGGCTGTCGAACTGGCCAGAGTAGAATGCGTTTATTGCATCTGAGACAGTCCTCACTGAGCGCTCCATAGTTCCAAGGGTAACGGAAGACAGTGTTTCAAGGTCAATGTCTTCCTCTGTGACCATCCGGCTTATATTCACGGAGTGATCTGCAATCCTCTCAAGGATCCTTGAGAGAAGCAGGAAATACGTGTTATCCTTCACACTGTCGTTTCCCCTGAAGGTTTCCCTGAATATGTACCATTGATATCTGTCAATGTCGTCGTCCCTGGGAATAACATTCCTGAGAAGCACCGTATCCCTCTCATGAATTCCCCTGATCACGTCCTGCAGCATCGACTCCACATTCAGGGACATTCTCCTGGTGGCCTTTGGAAATGGGAATGACGATGAGTCAAGTACGTTCTGTAGAACCATCTGGCTGGATGATTCCTCAAAGATCTCAACGCCCATCACCTGCTTGGCAAATTGCTTTACCGTGGTTCTGACCGCTTCAGGCATGTGACCCTCTGACGTGACAATTAATGTGTCAAAGTTGCTTATATAGACTGCAATCAGGGATCTCGTGAGCTTGCTCATGGTGACGCCGGAAGATACACTGATCCTCTTCACCACGTCTTCTTTCTGGCCCGCTGGCAGTACGGTGACTCTCTCGCCTTCTTCAGAGACAATGACTTCACTCCCCTTGCTCAGGGAGTTCCTTGATACCCACCCAGAAGGAAGCGAAACAATATACGTAGACCCCCCAGTAAGCTGGATCTTCCTGACCTTGCTTTCCATATACTTCTAAATAGTTTAATGGAATATATATAGATTAGTATTACGGAGTCCCATGGCGGGGGGGCATTTTGGCTCTTGCTCTGCTGTTCTCAATGCTCTTTGCAACGAATGTTCCGGTTATGAAGACAAGGTTGAAGAGAATCATATATGATATGAAAAGGGAAAGAAATTGTATCTCCATCAGGCTGTTGATGCTGGTGATGGGACCGGTCCCAGTGAAGGTATCATTCAAGTTGCTGCTATTGTTGATATAGAACGTAAACTCGTACATCCCCTGCGGGAGAGACGCTGATTCATAATATATGAGCCTGTGTGTGGAATTTATGCTGATGGAATGCATCTGGGTCTGATTCACCGAGATAGTAGAAAATGTCTGGGAAGTCAGGGAACTTATGCTCAATCCATAGGTCGAGAAAGACACGTTGTTGTGAATATCGAAGGAGAAATTATAGGATGGGTGGATCCCGGAGTAAGGAGTTACAGAGGCGTCCACTGCAGTTCCATTTCCTAGCTCTATTCCGTTGAACTGGCCATTATAGTTGTAAATTATCTGAGTTGTGCTGAGCACAACGACGATGGAAAGGACGATGAAGATGAAGAATGCATGAATCACCCTCTTCTTCACCCCGTATAGCCCCAGGTAGTGCATTATGGTGAAAACTACCGCTGGTATTGCAATCAGGGCGATCAGGTATGTTCCTGACACGTAGTACACTATGTAGAATACGATGTAAATTATCAGCGAGGATATTATTACTGAAAGTACAGAAGCCCATAATCTTGGGTTCTGTTTCATCTGGTCCACGAGACTCATGTTCGTTCCCTATTTTCTACTCGTATAAGTATTTGCAAATATTATGGTTTCAGTTCATGGATTATTGAACAAAGCACTCCTAACTGTTTTGGCTGAACCCTTTATAGAATCTGCGTTGAAACAGAAACGGTTAGCCCCGGTCCAAGGCAATTCCCATATATCTCGATTGAATCCCATCATGTAAATGTTTCCTACCATCGAAGAGCTTCGCAAGATGCGCAAGAACCTTGGAATCAGCCAGAAGGAGCTTGCAGCAGTGAGCGGCGTGAGTCAATCATACATTGCGCGATTGGAACGGGGAGGGCTTAACCCCACATATGACAAGGTAAAGAAGATTTACGAGTATCTCAGTAAGTCCGGCCTGAGGGCTGAGCACATAGACATAAAGGCAGAGACAGTGATGTCAAGAAGCCTTGTGGTATGCCGCCCCACAGATTCCGTGGTAAAGGTTCTAAACACAATGAGGGAAAACGGCTTTTCCCAGCTTCCTGTTGTCACGCCAGAAGGCAGAACGGTGGGGACAGTCACAGATAATGTGATCAACGACATGCTCATCGGCGGGTCAACCATAGACTCCCTAAAGAAGCTGGTAGCCTCCAATATAATGGTCGCGCCACTCCCCATAGTGGATGGATCCAGCCCGATTTCCATGATATACCCCCTGCTCAAGTTTCACAATGCTGTGCTGATAACGATCAGGGGAGATCTTAAGGGTATCCTCACCAAGGCCGACATTCTGAAGGCCGTGGAGATGTATGGTTAACATACCTCTAGACATCCTGCAGGCTTTCATTCTAACGATGCCCGCGTTTGCAGCTAATCCCCTTGCTGTTGTCACCGGAGGACATGCTCCGATGGACTTTGGCAAAACATTCCCGGATGGAAGGAGGATACTTGGTGACGGGAAGACGTGGAGCGGTTTCATAGGGGGATCAGCCCTTGCTTCAATTCTTGGCTTGCTGATCTACCTTGCAAATCTGTTGCTAGGGTCTCCCCTTGTGAGTTATGGCCCAAACCTTCTTTCGGCTTTCGTGCTTGTTCTCTCCATGGGGATTTCTTCCCTTGCAGGAGATGCGATCGGTTCCTTCGTGAAAAGGAGGATCGGGCTTGAGAGAGGAGCGAATGCATCCCTATTGGATCAACTTCCATTCATCCTTTTCACCCTGGCGATTGTTGCCCTTTTCTTCATGCCGTTCTTCAATGCTGTCTACGGTAACTTAATCGGTCTTGTCACTGTAGTGATCATAACTCCGCCCATGCACCGTGCAGTGAATATCATTGGTTACAAGATGAAAAGGAAGGATGTGCCTTGGTAGAGGAAGTGAAGATGGTCATCGCCGTCAGGAAGGACATAGACATAGGAAAGGGAAAGATGGCGGCCCAGGTTGCACATGCGGCAGTCGCGTGCGCCTTAAGGGCTTCAAGGGAGAGGAAGAAGCTCTTCCGGGAATGGATGAGCCAGGGGCAGAAGAAGATTGTCATCAGGGTATCGGACGAGCGCGAACTGCTGGATCTCAAAAGGAGAGTTGATGCAGAAGGGATGCTCACCGAGACCATTACAGATGCAGGACTAACACAGATCCCTCCAGGAACCCTGACGTGCATGGGAATCGGCCCTGACGAGTCGACAAGGCTGGATCCCCTGACCGGAGGATACCCCCTTTTCTGAACACCGGTTATCGGAGTGCTGACAGGGCCTCCTTGAAGTCTTCCACCAGATCCTGGGTATCCTCAATGCCAGCAGAGAACCTCACCAGACCATCACTTATTCCTATGGACTTTCTTTCCTCGCTGCTCAGGGACGCATGCGTAGTGTCAACTGGAAGAGTTATGAGGCTTTCCACCCCTCCAAGGCTTGGCGCTACTTCCGGGATCTTCAGCGAGCGCATGAATTTTCTTGCTGCCGGCTCTCCTCCGTTGAGCTCGAAGGCCAGCATTCCCCCAAAACCTGTAAGAACGCGACTTGCGATTTCGTGATACCTGAACTGGCTTAATCCAGGATAGTGAACCGTTTTTACCATGCGGTCTTCGGAGAGCAGCCTGGCGAGCTCCATTGCATTCTGGTTATGCTGCTTCATCCTCAGGCCTAGGGTTTTCATTCCGCGGGCAGCTATGAAAGCCTGTATTGGATCTGGAACGAAGCCGAAGGTCTTGCGCATGTCCACAAGGCCGTGATAGAATTTTTCTGAAGCTGCCGCTAACCCGAAGATCACGTCTGAGTGCCCTGAAATGTACTTGGTCGCGCTGTGCACAACTATGGAAGCCCCGAATTCCAGTGGCCTCTGGTTATAAGGGGAGCAGAACGTGGCGTCTACTATAAGTGGCACTCCTGACTCCCGGCAGGCCTTTGCGATGCGGGAAAGATCGCTCACCCCCATCGTCGGGTTTACAACCGACTCCGTATAAACTGCAGAAACCCCGTCCGGTATCGAGTCTATTTCGTTCATGCTGTCAAGCGGGATCATTTCTGCCCGAATTCCAAGTCTCTCCAGGGTATTCTTGAAGAAAATGTAGGTCTGGCCGTAGAGTTCCGAGATAGAGAGTATCCTTGATCCTTTCCTGGAAACTGCAAGGACTGCTGCGGAAATGGCACTCATCCCGGACGAGAACGAAAGGGATCTCTCTGCGCCCTCGAGAGCCGCATGCTTCTCCTCCAGGGACTGCAAGGTAGGGTTCCCCCACCTGGTGTAAAGGAATGGCTTTCCATTGGTGCTGTCCAGAAATGGATTTGAGTCTGGGTTTGGCCCAAGGAAAGTGGAGTTCTCGAAGATAGGCGTAGTGACGTTACCGTATCTTGTATCCCTGAATTCGCCCATCTTGACCGCTCTAGTGTTGAATCCCATGCTTCTGGTGCTGTTCATTGTACCCCATGGGATATTCGCCTTGGACATTGATAACATTTCTTATACGCCGGTGCTCTGACAAAAATTATTAGTCCATAGCCAATCCTTCGTTATTGTTCATCGCTTTCGAGGGGATTGACGGTTCAGGGAAGAGCACCATATCATCAAGGCTTGCAGGATACCTGAAGGGGAAGGGGATGGAACTGCTCCTCACCTCTGAACCGCAGGACGAGAGCCTGAGACACCCAAGCCAGGAAGATGCGATGAACGGTTTCCTGATGTTTTACCGGTTCATGGCAGACAGGATTTCCCATCTTCGGACCCTGGAAAATTCCATTGCGGAAGGGAAAATAGTCATCTCAGACAGGTACATGCTGTCTACAATTGCTTATCAAGGGCCCCTTCTAGAGAAGTTTTTCGGAAGTTACGAAGAGACCATGCGATGGATGAACGAGGCATCTCGCCCGGTCACCCTGCTGCCAGACGTAACCTTCCTGCTAGATGCACCTCCCGCGCTTGCTCTAAAGAGGATCAGCGGGAAAGCGAGAGAGGCTTTCGAGAGAGAAGATTACCTCACCAAAGTGAGGGATTACTATTTGAGGGCCAGATGGCCAAACATGGTGATAATGGATGCTGGCCTGAGCATTGAAGAGTGCATGACTGTGGTCATTGAGACCCTGGAAAAACTGCTAGGTTGATCACTGGGTCAGGACCTTCACTCTGTCTCCCAGTATCATTATTGTATGCTCTGCCTGGCT
>JAKAFX010000006.1:16829-41698 GCA_021817735.1 Thermoplasmata archaeon
TGCTGGCCTGAGCATTGAAGAGTGCATGACTGTGGTCATTGAGACCCTGGAAAAACTGCTAGGTTGATCACTGGGTCAGGACCTTCACTCTGTCTCCCAGTATCATTATTGTATGCTCTGCCTGGCTGATCATTGAGCCCCTGTGCTCTTTCAGGACGGGGAACACTGAAACCTTCCTCTCCTTCATCATCTTCTTGAGGTAGTCTCCTGTCTGGTTGACAATCCCTCCAAGCCATCGTTCAGCGAATGGAAGCGTCCCGAAGTGGTCGAATATCGGTTCACCGGGGACATTCCTGGTGCCGCTCAGTATGTAGATATTGCCAGGTGGGCCGTTGTGTATCATTCCCGTGCCGGTGGATGCAAACGGCTCGATGGCAATTACGATGTCTGGTTTCAGCAGCTTTCCGTTGCCGTCGTCGTAGTTGGGAATGAAAACTGCTGAGTGAAGGTCGAATCTACCTATTCCATGGCCACCGAGGTTTCGCACAGGTTTGAAGCCGAATTCGATTATCTTTCCAGCGATAGCCTTCCCAATCTCATTTATTGGTACCATCGGCCTGACTACCTTGAGGGCAGCATTTAGGGCTTCCCTCGACGCGTCTATCAGGGCGGAATACCTTCCCGTGTGTCCCACCTCAATCGTGGCTGCATTGTCGGAGGGGTATCCGTTGATCTGGGCACCGATGTCGACCTTGACCAGATCGCCGGTCCTGAACGTCTTCCTGTCTCCGGGAAACGGAGTATAATGTGCTGCTTCATTGTCCACGGATAGGTTCAGCGGGAAAGCGGGAATTGCCCCGCTGTCCCTTATGAATTTCTCTGTCTGTTCGGCCACGCTTGCAAGAGTTGCCCCTGGCTCAATCAGTGAAAGAGCATTCTCTAAGGCTTTCTTGCCTATCCTGCCTGCTTCCTCAAATCTAGTTATCTCATCTTGGTTCAAATGTCAGCAACTCCGCTCTTATTGCCTCTGGTTGATTTGCACAAATGTTATTAATTGTTTGAGATTTTGGCAGATCATGGCCTGGTATAAGGTAGCAAAGGAATCAAGCATGAAGGATGGGGATCTGTTCAAGGTTAAGATTTCCAGTGAGGATGTGCTCATTGTTCGTGACCGGGGCAAATTTTTTGCCACATCGGTCTTCTGCACCCATGAAAATTATGATCTCTCTGAAGGGTTCGTAGACGAGGGCAACATTGTATGCCCAAATCACTTTGCGATCTTCAGGCCTTCCGATGGATCTGTAGTCCAGAACCCCGAGGGATCTGGTGCGATCCCCGCTCTCAAGTCCTTCAAGGTCAAGGTTGAGAACGGAGATGTATTCGTAGAAGCATGATGCGGATTCTTGTTCTTGTAAAGCAGATCCCTGACCTTTCAAGCATTCGCTTTGATGCTTCCACTGGAAGGATAATAAGGGAGAACGTTCAGCTACAGATCAACTCCTTCGATAAGAAGGGGTTGGAGGAAGCAGTCCGGATCAAGGAGAAGCATGGAGCAGAGGTTATTGTCGCCACAATGGGACCCCCTTCTGCATCGGATGTGCTGAACCTTGGGCTGAGGATGGGTGCCGACAGGGGCATACTCATAACAGACAGGAAGTTCGCCGGCGCTGATACCCTGGTAACTTCAACCGTTCTTGCGGCTCTAGTACACCGCATGGAACCTGATCTGGTATTTGCCGGAAAGTACTCGCTTGACGGGGAGACGTCCCAGGTTCCCCCAGAGGCAGCAGTTATGTCCGGATTCAGCTTTCGTTCGGCCGTAACCTCGATTGAATTCTCTCCAGACATGAAGAGCGCGGAGGTGGAATGCGAGAGAGAGACTGGCCTGGAAAGAACCCGTGTGACTCTTCCTTCCGTCTTCTCCGTTAGCGAGAAGCTCAACAAGGCACGGTTCGTGAGGCCAAGCGTTCCCGACATGTCGGACAGGATAGAGATATGGGATTCAGTAAAGTTGGGTGTCACCATAAGCGGTTCCGATTCACCAACGGTTGTTGAAGGGACGGAAGCCGTAGACAGCACAAGGAGAGTCATGTTCCTGGATTCTGTTGAAAAGGCCTATGAGATAATAGCGGAAAGGGGTTCCGGGAACAGGCATCAACCGGAATCGATCCACCTGGAAGAGGAACAAATGGGCAGGGAATATGTCTGGGGGATCGCATTTTCCGACAAGGAAGTAGCGCGTGAAATTGCTGCCAAGATCTGTGATATTTCCCGCGGAAATTTCAATGTGAGGATAATCGGCAATATTGATCCTTCACAACTGGAAGGGCTGCCTTGCCATGAGTACGTGTATGTTCCTGTCAGCACGGCAAGGGCGTTTTCTGATTATCTGACTGGCAGGCTAATGAGAGAATCGCCTCCATTCGTGGTGTTGCCATCCACTGTTGATGGCAGGGACATAGCCGGGACAATAGCTGGAACAAGGCGGCTTGGATTGACTGCCGACTGCATTGATCTCCAGTACAGAGATGGGAAGCTTTACCAGTACAAGCCAGCGTTTGGCGGTGGAGTCGTGGCGAGGATAGTCTCCAGGACTTTGCCTGCAATGGCCACCGTCAGGAGAGGCGTATTCAAGGCAAGGAATTCACCGACGAAATTCAGGATCATCAGGGTGGAGCATGCAGACCAGTATGCTTCCGAAAGGATCGGGTTTGAGCCGGTTTCCGCGCATTACGAGTCGCTGTTCCAGAATAGAATTGTCATTGCTGTAGGCAAGGGAATGGGAGGAAGGGAAAACCTGGAAAAGGTGCTGGAGCTTGCCAGAAACCTCAAGGCTTCTGTGGGTGCCACCCGGCCCATCGTGGACCTGGGCTGGGTCCCAAGGCAGCAGCAGGTTGGAATAACTGGATTTTCAATATCCCCCGATGTTTACATTGCAGTCGGGATTTCCGGGCACGATAACCATGTCTTCGGCATCAGGTATGCTGGTACGGTGATATCCGTGAATAATTCTGCAGACGCCCCTATCTTCAAGTATTCTGACTATGGACTGGTCATGGATTCTGTGAAATTCCTGGAAGACCTTGCAGCGCTGGCACGTAAGTCTCAGGTTCAGTAGAGATCCCAGTTTGGTTCGTCGTCAACCAGGATTATCCTGTTTCCCTTGATCCTTGCTGTGCGGTACGCTGTGTTCTTCCTCCATGAACCTGGAGGACCTGACTGGCGCTTGGTTTTTTCTTCCTTTCTCCTCTTTTCGGTTATCTGCAGGTATATGCCAGATACCATCAGGATTCCTGCCACGACCTGCGCCATAACTGTGTTGATGCCAACCGCTGTGAGCCCAAACCAGAGCAGCAGTGCACCGAGTATGGCCGACAGGAGAGATGTGATCCTCTTGTACGCGAAGTAGCTTGCGGTGAATGCAACCAGCGCTGCAAGCACTGCCATGGAGAGGTTTCCGGGGTATGCAGAAGCTGCGATCATGAAGGCTATAATCGCGAAAAATATGGAAATTGCATATTTGACAAGTGCCCTGAACACAATCCCTCCAATCACCGCCCCAATGAGCAGGATCAGGTACAGGGGCATGTTGCCAAAGTTGACCAGGGTGCTTATGTACAGGGCAAAAACAAAACCATAGTAGGCTCCAATCGAGATCATGAGGGCTTCCCATGCCCTGAACCCGTAGAATATAAGGAAAACAGAAACCGCAATGAGCAGGACTGAACTGAGATACAAGTACTGAGGTGGAAGTATGTTCAGGAGCGATAGGATGGAAGATAGGTAACCTCCAGATGAACTACTTGTGTAACTCATATGATGTCTGACATACTGCAAGAAAGTATAAATAAATTTTGTTGCCTATTTTCTATTCTTTGCAGTAAGCCTTTTTTTATATGAAGGAAAAGAAGTTATTTTATGTATGACGTCTTGCACCCTGGCGTGTTACTGCAGACTTCCTGCTGATTCGTTTCACAGGATGACCGCAAATTGGGCATATTTCCGCTGGCTCCCTGTAGACCTTTCTGCACCCTGTGCATCTGTATGTCCACGCTATCTCCTCCCTTATCCCAGTGCCAGTAGCTGGCTCAAAGGAGATGCCCATTGCACGACATACATTCTGGATCGCAAAATCGTCTGTCACAACAGTGCCTCCAGTCTCCAGGCCAGTGGCAATTACATCCAGATCGGTGCCGCTTAGCACCGACAGGTCTCCCGTTACAAGTGCGGCGTCGCGAGCCGCGCTCCTTGAATTATCGCTAGGTACAACAACCTTAAGTCTTGAGACGGCAGAGTCGACCTGTCGCTTGAGCTTGCCAAGCCTGATTTCATCAATGACGGATGAAGGAACGTAGCATTCCGCACCCCAGAGGTCGATATTTCCTGCCATGATTGCGGAGGTGTCCAGAACAAGAAGACGCTGTGCCATCTCGTCCTTTATTTCCTGATTTCGTACCTGACCATGACTTCAGGGATAGAGGCGATCATCTCGTCCAGCGAATACCAGTACCGCTTCTTCTCGAAAGCAATCTCTCCGGCTTTCTTGGCAATGAATGATCCCAGCCTTGCAGCGGTTGTGAGCTCCATTCCCTTGGAAAGCAGGCCAGCAAGTATCCCTGCAAGGGAATCTCCGGTTCCACCCATTGTCATCCTCGGGTTCCCGCCACGGGTATGCCATACGTCCTTCCCGTCTGTTATTATGTCTTCAGGGCCCTTGAGTATAGCAACCGTGCTATATTCTGAAGCGAAGAATTTCAGGTTTGCTTCCCCAGCCTCGAGCCCTGAGAGATCCATGAACTCATGGCTGTGTGGGGTGATTATTGTCTTCTTCCCTCTAAGAAGGTCTGGCTGGCTCCCCAGCTGATTCAGGCCATCAGCATCCACAACTATGGGCCCTGAGAAGTTCTTCAATACGTACTTCAGGGCGTCAAAGCTCTCGTTGCTCCTGCCCATGCCTGATCCAAGCAGTATCGAAGTGAACCTTGGCATGAATAAATTCAGGGTTGCGGTTGAATATTTTCTTACAATGTGGTTCGGGGTGAAGGAAGACACGATTCCAACCTTGTCCTCTGCAGTCAGGAGGAACACCAGGTCCACTCCTGTTGCCATGGCGGAGCGGGATGCAATCACTGCTGAGCCATAATACTCCCATCCTCCTATTATGCCTACGACTCCGTTCATTCCCTTGTGGGAGGCCGGGTCAGGAAGAGGCATGTATACAAAGTCTCCCGGGCCGGAATAGGTCTCGCATTCCTCCCCTATGCCGATAGGCCTCACCGCTATCTTGCCGCAGGCTTCCTCGGTCATCCCTGGTTTGAGATCTGTGAAGCAGACCGTGTAATCAGGCTTGACCTGTATCCCTGTGCCAAGCCCGCTTGGTATGTCAACGGAAACTATTTCCTTGTTGCTTCCGTTTATGGCAGATATGGCCGTCTCATATTGAGTCTTGGGCCTTCCTGAGAGTCCTGTCCCAAGGAGACCGTCGAGTATGAGGTTTGCCCATCTTATCCCTTCGTCAAGGCCAGAAATATCCTTCCTGTCTCCAGTATATCTGGAAAGTGCCTCTCTGGCATCCTGAGAAGTAATCGATTTCTCGCCCTCTATAAAGACTGCCCTGACCTCTTTTCCCTTAGACTTCAGGGATTCAAGGGCAATCAATGTGTCGCCGCAGTTGTTTCCCTTTCCACAAACACCGAGAATCCTCTTCTTGTCGGGAAAGTTCTCCAGTACAACCTCCGCCACTGCTTTACCGGCATTCTCCATTAGAGGGAACAGGGAGCCATGGACGTAACTGTAATTCAACTCCAGTCTTGTAAATTCTTTCAAATCTCTCATAAAATCACTTCAGGACCCTGCCAGTGGCGTGTTTCCACATAAATAGATCGAGAATTCCCGGCTCCACGCCAAGATCACCGGCCATGGTTATGAAAGCCCTTTCTAACTCAAAATACTTATTCTTTGTAATAGGCTTATTGGGATCGAAATTTACGAAGGAGGACATCAGCCTCAGTATATGTTTGTCAAGAATGGCGCATTTGAAATGGCCTATGTTTCTAAGGAAATGGGAGGCCTCCTTGTAACCCACTCCAGTAAGGTTCTCTGCAAGATACGTCCTGTTTTCCATCACCTTTAAGGCATCGCTCTCGTTTGCAATGGATGGCAGGCGGTCCATGATCCACCTGGACTCCACGATAAACCTGCTCCTTGTGTTGTAGAATCTGGAACCGACCCTGTGGAGTTCTTCCCTCAGTCTTTCCTGGCTCGAGTACAGAAAATGATCCAGATCGACCTCGTTCATCACCCTGATTCCCATCTGGGCAGAAGTGTTCGCTGCAAGAATGCAGAAGCAGAGTTCTGCGAAAAGGTCTTCCTTTGGTTTAGACCGCATCGACCTGAATTCCTGCACTCTTTGTTCGATTTCAGGATCGCCTCTCTCGACCAGGCTGGAAATAAGTGAGAAAAGGTCCATGGTTAAAAAAATGTTTATTTGAAGGCCTCGTAAGCCTTCAATGCCTTGTGCAATCTCTCCAATACCTCTTTCCAACTTACATTCTTCATGAATGCATCAAGGTAACCAGCCCTCTTAGGCCCGAAGTCCACGTAGTATGCATGCTCGTACACATCAAGAGCAAGAATTACAATGGCATTCCATATGCCGTTTGTGTTGTGGACATCTGCGCCAATATTTCTGAGTTTCCCAGTGTTGAGATCCATCACAAGAAGTGACCAGCCTCTGAATGCCGTTCCGGTTGCCTTGAAGTCTTCGACCCACTTTTCATAGCTTCCGAAGTCCTTCTCTACTGCTTTCCTGAATTCTTCCGGCACGGTGCCAGGCTGAGCATGGAGGTTGCCGAAATATAGTTCGTGCAGAAGAGCACCGTCATAGTTGAAGGTCTCCTCAAGTTTGAGTTCCCTGAACTCGCTATAGTTCTGGTTGGCCTTTGTTCTATCAGCCTTTTCCAGCGAAGTCCATATCTCGTTTAGCTTATTCACATACCCCTTGTAGTGGGTGTCGAAGTGGTAATCAATCTGCTGGTTGGATATTCCTTCGAGGTCTTTCGGCTTCAGTTTGTCCTTAGTCTGCCATGATTCTGCCATGTTATCACCTAGGTAGTATTATCCAATGAAATATATTCTTAACTGATTGGAAGTTGCATGTATATGAATCGAGGGGATCTTCCTGATGTTATTCGTTGTTTCGTTGATAAACCCCACCCCTCATTCCTAAACGCACGAATTTTACCGTGCACATTTGCAGTGAAAAGGCCTTTGTTTTCTAGATTGCCATAGTTATCTTGGATATGGAATAGCACTTCATATCCTCTCCATTTCCTGTTGCAGCAAGAAATTAGGAAGCTTGATTGCGATTGAGAAATCCCGTTGAGTGGCTCACCAGGAGACATTATCGCAGGTTCTGGTTAAGGTCGAAGATATAAGTACGCACTTGCAATGACTAGATAAGTATGCGCCAGTCCTCACGTAAATTCCTAATCTTTGCAATTGCGGTCATCATTATCGTTCCGTCGGTCTATGTTATAGTCAGCGAACTGAAGGCCCCGGCCGCGCCAAAGCCTGCTTCAGCGTATGTCCCGGCGGGCTCCTCTATTTCCGGCCATATCTCATTCAACAATACCTCAATCTATTATTTTGTATACGGTGGAAGTCCCGGCCTCGTGGTTGATCTCAACACCTTTGGCAAGTTCACAGAACTGAACGTTTCTTCAAATTTGAGTTCTTCAGGAGGAAATATTTCAGGTCACCATTATTACATGAGCGTTGATTTTGGCGGGGTGCTGATATTCAACACAACGGTGAATCTTACCCAGCTTACTGCAAGTGACCTCTTCATGTCTTATCTTGGCCAATTGAACATGAGTTCCCTGAACATGTCGAACCTTAGCATAACCAAATTCAACCTCTTTTTTGCAGTTCCTTCACCCAGCGTCGTGGTCGCCGGCCTTCAGTCCTCTGTTGAGTCTGCAATTCTCGCATCACTTAACAAGCAGGGGGTCACACATTCCACCCTTGATCTCGACAGGGGTGCTAATTTCTCCCTTATCGCATCGGTTGCAAGTGGCAGCGAAATTTACAATGTTTCTCTTTTTGCCTACTCTTCCAACTCTACGCTTCAGCTTAATCCGGTCACCAACAACTCCTCATATGCATTCCAGAGTGTTTTCAATGAAATCAGCACGCAGTTCAATTCAGAGATTGTTTTCAAGGACTCAATTGCGGGGATGGACCTGCCCATTGGAGTTAGTGAAGCCAGCTTTTTGTCACTCCTGAAATACGTGTTTCAGATGATCGTGGTAATATGAACGAGGGCGTTTTCAAGACCGGGCTGGTTTTCTCCCACTATTTCAGGAATTACTACAGATCCAGATCCTTTTACCTCATGCTGTTTATAGTGATTCTTGTAGTCTCCCTTCTGACCTACCTGTCTTTCAGGTATTTTGCATACAATGCAGATCTGCCAAATTTCCTGCGCACCGGAATTGTAATAAACGACAGCCTCAAGAGAAGCGAGTTCCAATACATATGGGAATTTGCCGGGAACTACCTGCCCGTATTTGCGGGGGTTTTCTTCGGGTCTCCCGCTATTTCAAGTGAGATAGAGTCCAGGACCGCGTTCAATACATTTACTCTGCCAATGCCGAGGTTCGTGCTATATTCCGGCAAGTTCTTGGCAGCGTTTTCTGTTTCAGCGCTCATAATGTCGATCTTTTACGTGGGGCAGCTCACAAACTACCTCCTCCTTTATGAAAGGCTTCCAGGGTTCAATTTCTTTCAGTCATATGTGGCAATGCTCCTCTTTGCTCTTGCCATCATATCCATAACCTTCCTTGTCAGCACTGTGTTCAACAAGAATACGTATGCATACATTTCAGTGTTCATCCTGTATTTCCTAGTGTTCAACACCGCATCCCTGGTTATCACGTTCCTCTACAACGTTACGCCTTACTATCTGCTCAACGTAGCCTCCTCAATTGACTTTGAGGTTTACATAAATTTCAATCCTTTCGACTTTGCTTCGGTTCCATCCCTTAGCCCTGCCCCCGCCTCCCAGATAATTACGTATTTTCTTGTCATGGTGATCTATACCGTCTCGACTTTCATGGCTGGGGCGTTCATCTTCGAGAACAAGGAGGTTAACTAGAATGGCGCCTTCTGTAGAAATAAGAAACCTTACGAAGTCTTTTGGCCGCATTATCGCGGTAAAAGACGTAAGTTTGACGCTTGATAAGCCTGGGATCGTGACCCTGCTTGGTCCCAACGGTGCAGGAAAAACCTCACTCATGAAGATCGTCACCGGCATTTCAAGGGCCACATCAGGCAGTGTCACGGTTAACGGTCTCGCCATCGAGGACAATCTTTCCAAGGTGCTGGGATTCATGGGCACGCTGGTGGAACAACCTGAGTTCTATTCATATCTGAGGGGACGAGAGATCCTGGAATTCATATGCAGGATAAGGGGAATACCCGCAAGAGACAGCAGGGAAAGGATCAGGGAGATATCCGAGCTGACGGGGTGCTCCAACTTCCTGGAAAGGAAAGCCAGCGGCTATTCCAGGGGTATGAAACAGAGGCTGGGGCTCGCTGCCGCACTTGTACATGATCCCGAAATAATCATACTTGACGAGCCAACCTTCGGGCTGGATCCCAGGGGAATGTTCGAGATGAGGAATATCCTCAGGGACCTGAACAAGAGGCGAGAGAAGATCATTTTGCTCAGTACCCACCTGATCCAGGAAGCAAAGGAACTCTCCGACAGGGTAATAATCATGAATAACGGGTCAGTGGTAAAGGATATCAGCAACGAAGAGAGAAACTTCCTCAAGATCAGGGTCCTGGGTGGAGCCAAATTGCTCAAGCCGGAAGACCTTCCAGATGGATTCAGGCCTGATGGTGACTACCTCCTGACAGAAAACACTGAAAGTGTTCCTAAGATCCTGAAGCAACTAATAGACAGGGGGATAATGTTCGATCGGGTGCAGGAATACAATGATCTCGAGGAGATCTACCTGAATAACGTGAATGGAGTCAAGCAGTAACGCTCCTTGTCAAACTAAGACATTCGTTGAAGAGCAACTGAAGCCGAGAAAGAATCGAGATTCCTGCCGGTTGATTCAGAAATGATGTGCCCTTGGTTGATTCTAGCCCTTGACAGCCAGTCATGGAATGACTCCTCGTTGAAGTACCTGCTGCGAGTCATCTCCACCGTGCATGTGGAACAGTAGATCCCGCTGCATATCAGGGAAGAACATATCAGGCAGTGGTGTTTCAGGCTCATGAAGAAATGCTATCTGGGTCATTATTAAAATGCTTTGCTACGCGAGCCTGGGAAAAACAGTTATAAATACCGGTTTCGAAAGTGTCTTTTATGCGCTGGGCTTGTTGGACAGTTGTATGCTTTTTTATGATTCATTCAATAATTCCTGGCTGGACTGGAATACATGGGTGAAGTCATTCTTCCCGGTACATCGTGTCGGTGTCCTCGCCACCCGTGAAGAAGTTTGACATCTGCGAATACACTTCCTCCATCCCGTATCTGTCTACTGAAGAAACTGGAATTATCTTGCTTATGAGTTCACTTTCAGCAAAAGCCTTTATGATCCCTGAATAGTACTGCTTCACGATCTGCTGCTTCTCCTGCATCAGGTCATCGGACAGCTTTTCCGGGTTTTGCTCCCATTCCATTATCCTGGAATTGTCTTCTGCAGTGATCAGATCTGACTTGTTGACAATGAACATCGTTGGCTTGAAGAACCTGTAGAATATAGACCCAAACAGCATCTTCTGGGCAATGAACCCAGAAGGGGAAGAAGCAACCACTGAGTCTGCGAGGTATGCGATCATCGCCTTCCCTTCGGTCAGGGCGTCCACCAGATGAGTGCTGCCCTGCCTGAAGGTGAAAAGCTCCACCTGCCCGGGAGTGTCGAAGATTATGTAGTGATCCTGGAAGTTCTCGAGTAGAGACTTGATCTGCGGCACAAACTCAACCATGAGGTCAGCCGCCACCACCTGTGCGCCGTTTGGTCCAAGGGAATAATCCTGCATTATGGTGGAAAGAGAGATGTAGTCCCTGATGTCCACGTCGACTTCATACGGGACATAATCTGCCCCAGGATCCAGATTCACGGTCGCGGATTCCATCTGCTGCTCCTGGAGCCATTCCTTAAGAGTCCCGCAGAATGTTGACTTGCCTGTTCCTGCAGGCCCGGTGACAAAGAGAGAGCCGATCATGACCCTTCATCGGAGTAGCTCTCTAAAACATTCTCTTCCTCGGGCTCGGAGTCTTCAGCGAAGGTCCCCCTGATGGTCTTCTCTATATTGTCAATCCTTGCGACGAGGTAGTCGGGAATCCTGTACTCCCGGGAAATCTTGATTGTCTCGTCGAGGTACTTTACAATTCCCCCCTTGTGCACTGTGAGGATTATAGAGTTGTTGCCGCACCTGAAGCAGCGTCCGGATATAGGTACCCGCCTGTATTTTGCATTGCATTTGGTGCACCTGAAGGTCTGGGAAAAAAATCCGCGGAAGTTGCCGTAAATGTCTGGCAGGAAATGGGAGGAAAGCACCCTGGCAGCTACGTCATTCTCATCAACGGCCCTTATCTTCCTGGCAAGGCCCAGCTGCTTCTCGATTTTGTCCTCCATGCTGCCTATTGTCTTGTAGGATGATACCCTTACCCCATCGCCTATGTCTGTGGTCGGAATGCTGTACTTGAAGCCAGTGTATGAGCCAGTCTCCGCCATGTACTTTTTCATCGGCTTCATGACATTCTCGATTTCTGATGGATGCGCCATTTTAAGGGAAGCTTCGTAGAACTCAAGGGGGTACTCTTCCAGTGTGTCAACGTTCATTGCCTCCTTGTCCACCTCGTCTGGTACCAGCTTGACAGTAAGCACAAGCGGAGCATCCATGAGCCCTCCCCTGGTGGATGGCAGGAACTCATGGGAGAAGTTCAGGAAGCCATCCATTAGAAGCATGATGCTGTCCTCATCCCCGTCGCAGTTCCTCCTCTTGGCGGCGTGGAAAAAGTGGTGGGCGTAACACCCTGACACATCACAGAAGCCGATGATCCTCCCCACTATTCCTCCAGAGGTGTGAGGGGCGAGCCCTATGACAAGCTGTCCAATCAGGTCCTCTGGTTTCTTGCAGGAATAGAAAGGCGGCCGGTTGTAGTACCTTACAAGAAGATCATCTATGAAATTGGCCACCTTCAGCAGGTAGCTTGCTGCATCGCTTGGGATGATTATGTCCTGGACGAAGAGTTCATTCATCTTCCCAGGCATGTATCCAAGCTCGATTGCCTTCTCTTCAGTGAGGCCTATCTCTTCAGGCCTGAAGTGGCTTATTGGAATGTCGGATATATCGTACCTGCAGGTGCCGTCCTTGTTTATTGATATCCCATGCTTGGACCTGAGAATGCCTTTTTCGACCGGCTCGCATGCCTTGTTCATGGACATGAGCTTCTTGACTCCCTTGAGTTCAAGGTTTTCTGGGAGGTCCTCTCCAACTCTTTTTCTTGCGGACTCCATTATCTTGGAGAAGTTGACCTTGATCTTCTCAGTCCTGCCTGTTGGGACCGTTGGCCGGCCACATTCCTCACACAGAGGCTCCGGTGTCCTGGACTGGCAATAGTTGCATGTCCTGGACTGGCATTCTATCTCAAAGGAGCCACCGCTGTTCTTCTCTGCATTTGATAGCAGCCTTCGCGAGTCACCGAAGTTTTCTACAGGGAAGAGAAGGTGAACCTTTGGCTTCATCTTCCTTTCGCCGGACTTCTCCGGTCTCCCCATTCTTGCTCCTATTCGCGATGGTGCCCTCTGCATAACCTTCAGACCAGAGATTTCCGACACCAGGATGTGTGGCTCCACTGATTTCAGGAACGTTTCTTCTGTGACATGTTCATTTCCAAGGCCGAGGCATCTTTGGAGTGCCCTGTATGATCTCATGATGAGCATTCCGTTCGACACATCAAATTCCTTCCCAAGATCCACAAGGATCCTGGAAGCCTCCGGATTGAACTCCATGGAGAAGACCCCATCGGTGATGTTCCCTTTTTCCATCATTCTCCTGAGAGTGAGCAGCTCTTCACCAGTCACGTCATGATACAGATAAGTGTACTCAGGATGAAGCGGAATACCGTACTTCTCTGAGATGAATATGGCCTCTTCCTCTCCTGGTATTGAGTTGGCATAAACCCTGAGTTCGGGGAATTTTCTTGCATACAGGTACCACCACTCGCTGACAAACGGGGATTTCTCCAGTTTCTTGTTGTTCTCCAGGAATTCGCCATAGGAGATGAGTATCTCTCCAACGTCTGTTATCTGCTCAATCTGGTCAGAATACTTCTGGAGGTCTTCCTTGTTCCGTACCTTTACATGCGAACCTGATTTCAGGAGCACCATCGGGCCGTCGATGTAGTCGCAGGGCGTTATTGCTGCAGCCTTTCCGGGAAGTTCTATCTTTATCTGGGATCCGATGGCCATGAAACTGTCCAGAACTTCCATGGTTACTGGATTTATGCCCGCGGCCGCTAGCCCTGAAACCCTTGACCTGCCGTACCTCAGCCTAAAGCCGCCTGGCCTCCCTGGGTGGCTGAACACAGGGCGCCCGGCAATGATATCCTTCAGGAATTTCTCGGACTTCACATCCCCCTTCTCATCACCGCCCTTTGACGCGTTCAGCTTCGAGAGGAATTCCCAGTCATTCAATCCCAGGGATGAGGTGTACTTAAGCACTTTCTTGGACTTCTGGATCAGCCCTTCGCCTATCACCAGGCACATGCCTCCACGTATCCTGTTTGTCCTGATCCTCTTCATGTCCCTGTGCCCTGAAACCTCGACTTCCTCGCTTCCTTCGCCGTCAATCATGACCGGGCAGTTCTTCAGGACTAGCCTTATCTCCTCTGGCGTTGGCAGGTACTGGAGATGCTTGATCCTGTTGTATGACTCGATCTCCTCTATGTACCTCTCTATCTCTTCCTCTGTTGCAACATACCTTCCCACTCCGAGGTCTCTCCTGACAACATCCGCTATTAGGACGCTTAGCGCCTGCGCAGTTCCACCAGCCCCCCGGATCGGGCCAGAGTATACCACGCTGACATAGCTTTCCTCTCCCTGGCCTGTTATTTCGATGTCGGCAATGCCTTCGAGCGGAGCCACAAGTATCCCTTCCGTAAGGATTGCAAGCCCCACCCTGACTGCCTTGTCTATGGCACCTTTTCTGTCATTCTTGCCAAGGCTTGCTGCCACGTCCCTGGAAACATTGATGGCCACTTCTTCCCGGCTCATCCTGTCTGAGAGGCTCCTTATCTTGCCCGCAATTCCTTGCAGGCCAATCAACTCCTCTATGCGATCTGCCATGTCGGAAGCCAGGGGAATCTCCACCTTCCTTGTCACGTCCCGGCCCAGGGAACGGACTTCCTGTGCTAAAACAAAGCATCTCCTGACCTGTGATTCTATCATCCGGTGGTATTCGCCTACGATTGAAGGGTTCAGGCTGTTTACCTGGTCGTTCATGGAACGATCGCCTTCACTTGAAGAGTTCTGTCAGAAACAGTTTGTCCAGGAGTGAGGCCTTAATCCGGATCTTCTTCTCGAAATATGCCTCCATGGGGTCCAGTTCCTTGGCAAGAATTTTCCTGAATACCTCTGAATCAACTGATATGCTGATATCCCCCTCTTCCTTGCCGTCCATTATCTCGCCGATATTTCCCCCGGAAATTGCGAAGTGATAGAATGTCGTTCCGTCGAAATCAACGGAGAATTTCTTGTCAATCTTTTCCAGCTTGTTCCTGAACTTCTCGTCTGTTTTCATCCTCTCAATGACATTATTCCTTAATTGTTCCAGAATTTCCTTAATTTCTCTCACCTCTCTTGTACTTGGTAGCGTTCATTACAAGATGCATGTAGAGGTAGGCAGGCTTCAATGGCCTCGACTTGAACTCTGCATGGTACTGGGATGCAATGAAGTTGTGCCTGTCATTCAGTTCAAGTATTTCCATCCTGATGCCTTCCTCGTCCTTGCCTGAGAACTTCATTCCGCTCTCTGTCAGCCTCTTTATGTACTTCGGGTTGACCTCAAACCTGTGGCGATGCCTCTCGAATATCTCCTTCTGCCCGTAAATACTCATCGCTTCGGTGCCATCCTCTATGATTACTTTCCTGGATCCGAGTCTCATGGTTCCTCCTTTGTCGCTCACTCCTTCCTGCTCTGGAAGCAGATCGATCACTGGATCAGCGGTAGAATTGTCGAACTCGCTGCTGTTTGCCCCTTTCAGCCCTAGAACGTTTCGTGCAAACTCAATCACTGCGACCTGGAAACCCATGCATATACCCAGGAATGGCACCTTGTTTTCCCTGGCATACCTTGCTGCAACCACCTTCCCTTCCACCCCCCTGTAGCCAAATCCTCCTGGGATCAGCACTCCATGGACCCCTTCAAGCATTTCGGTTGAAGACTTCAGCAGATCGGAGTTGACCCACTTTATCGCCGTCTTGACTCCCGTCATCCCTGTAACGTGTGTAAATGCCTCCTTGTGACTGAAGTAGGCGTCTGTGAGTTCGGTGTATTTCCCTACCAGGGCGATCGTCACCTCGTCTCTTGGGGCGGAAAGGTTGTTCCTGATCCCTGTCCACATGTCCTTGAAGCTGCCGTTTGAAAGGCCGAGTCTCTGAACCACATAACCGGCAAGGCCCTGCTCGTGCATTATGTGAGGCAGGAAGTATACATTGGGGACGTCGTTGATGCTTATGATCCCTTCCTCGGGAACATCTGTGAATAATGATATTTTTTTCCTGGACTCAATTGAAAGTGGGTTTTTGGATCTGGCAAATATGATGTCTGGCTGGATCCCGATGCTGCGAAGTGCACTAACACTGTGCTGGGTCGGCTTCGTCTTCTGCTCCATCGACTGGCCAATTTCCGGGATCATGGTTACATGGCAGAACAGGAATGTTGAGTCTGGCTCCTCTCTCTTCATTTCCCTGAGCGCTTCCAGAAATGGCATGGACTCAATGTCTCCTACGGTGCCCCCTACCTCTATGAGCAGCACGTCATCCTTGTCCTGCAATGCGACCTTCCTGATCCTCTTCTTGATTTCATTCGTGATGTGTGGAATGATCTGGACCGTATTGCCAAGGTACTCGCCCCTTCTTTCTTTTTCTATGACCTCCCTGTAAACCTTTCCGGTCGTGATATTGTTGTCCCCGCTGAGGTTCCTGTCAATGAACCTTTCATAATTCCCAAGATCAAGATCAACCTCGCTTCCGTCGTCCAGAACGAACACTTCCCCATGCTGGTATGGGTTCATTGTGCCAGCGTCATAATTCAGGTATGGATCTATCTTGAGGGCAGATACCTGAAGCCCGCTGTTGACAAGAAGGTGTGCAAGGCTGGAGGTTATTGTTCCCTTCCCTAGGCCGGAAATGACTCCGCCTGTAATGGCAACGTAATGCATCTTAGTATAGCAAATGTCTCGTAATTAAGTTTCTTTTGCCAAATCCCGCAGTTCGGAAAATTCCGGGACTCATAGGAGTGTGTTATTGTGGAGGCACCAATCCCGGTTCGCCACCCGTCTGTTCAAGTATATCAACCCATGAGGCATGGTACCCCGTCTTGCATGAACAGTGAGGAGATGCAGTTCCCAGTGAAAGTCCTGTTTGTCGATTTCAGCATGGATGATCCCCGCAAAGCTACCATGAGAAAACTAGAACGTTTTCGGCTCGCCAGGAGAATAAGAGCCGATGCCATCAGGGGTGCCGTAACACTGACGCCCTTCGCGGGAACCTACCTGAAGAGATCTGATCTTGATTTGTGCCTTCGTAATGGGGTTTGCGTCCTTGAAGCCTCGTGGAACAGGATAGAAGAGGTTCGTATGATAAGCGCTCGAAACGCCCGTAAACTCCCGCTGCTTCTTCCTGTGAACCCAGTAAATTACGGTAAGCCTGGAAAGCTGAGTTCCGTAGAGGCAGCAGCCTCCGCACTTGCGATACTGGGAGTTGTAAAGGAGGCTGATCTGCTTCTTTCAAAGTTCAGCTGGGCACAGACCTTCCTTGAGACAAACCGTCTGCCACTTGGAGAGTATGGCAAGGCCATGACCGATGAAGAAATGAGAAGAGTTGAGTCATCGTATTTCTAAGCAGTTTGCTGGCTCTCTTACACCCTTTCCGTAATCCTAGTCCAGGCATTTCCCTTCAATGCATATACACCATCCGCGTAGTGTGAGATGATCGCCCTGACTTGATCCCTGAAGTTTTCCGGCACCCTTGAGAAAGGTATGCCCTCGCCCTCGAGCACATGAATTCCTGTGACATGGGCCATTCGGGGTTCTGGAGTTCTCTTCTCGATCCTGTCCAGCATGAAATTGAGTTCGTCCGGGTCCAGCCTCATTCTCCCGTTCTTGACGCTTTCCAGCACGTCTTCCAGTTTGGTGGAAGTGTAACCTATCTCTGCGGGATTCCCCCCGTGCGCTGACACGAATAGATATATGCCGTAGCACTTGGTGCATTTTCCGCAGGGCATTATGCGCCCATTGCTGAAATGGCAACTGTGGCAGGATCTCTGCTGCAGGAATATATCGTGGTAACGGCTCATTAGCGCTTTCTCTACAATGTTGCCTGCAACTGGATAAACTGCTGACCAGAGCTTCATGTCAAGGCCCTTTGAGGACGTGTAGCTGTTGATCATTGATGCAAAATCCTCTGTCTGGTCGAAGACTCCGTAGTAATGCTTGATCCCTTTGTACGGGATCATTTCCCTTGGATCGTCGAATTCATTTCCCAGGAGTACTCCGGATATGCCGTACTTCAGGAGCAATGGAACCGCTGCAAACACGTATACAGGAAAGATAAAGAGCTGTACCGGATAGGTGTCCGCCCGTTTGCTTATGGCTTCCCTGTCCAGGATCTCTATGAAATCAAGGGCCCAGGAGTAAAACCTATCCACGTTTGTCCATACTTTCTTCACATTTGGAAAATTCTCCTTGAAGTAACGGTATGACTGGAGTGCAGTACGCCAGTGCCCGCCAGACTCGTTGATGAATATCGGGAATACTTCTGCTCCCGCTTCCCTGAGCATCCCAAAAGACAGGAGGCTCTCCTTTCCTCCTGATGAAAGGATGGCTACCCTGTTATGGCTCGCGGGGCGATCGCCCCACTCTATCGGGATAGGATTTCCCTTGATACTGCAGCCGCCATTGGCGTTGTCCTGGCCAATATCATCCTCGGACGGCACGTACTGCCTCTTTATGAATTCGTATCTGCGCCTGCAGATCTTGTTTACGAAGACCTCTACGGAATTCACCCTGGAGAATTCCCTGAGAAGTCCCAAGTCTTCCTGTGAGACACCTCCCTCGATCCTTACCTCCTTTGCAAAATATGAAAAATTGAGCACGGGCATTGCAAGGATCATTGTTGCAAGTGCGTTCACCCACTCATCCTCGCGTGATGCTGGCGAGGAAATGGGAACTTGGAACACCTGCTCCCCGAAATTGAACTCAAGCTTGAACTCCGCAGTTCCTCTGGCAGTCACGAACTCTATCTTTCCGGACAACCGGTTTGGTTCAAGCTCCGGTTTCCCCACTACTATGCGTTCGATTGATGCGACCTTGTTCCAGTAATGCATTATGATCCGTCCAGCCCGGAGATATATTCTGCAACATCTGTTAGATCCGATAGGGGGTCAAACGCTGGGAGACCTGTTTCCTGGTGGGTTTTATTGATACTCTCCGAGATCTCTTCCCCTTTCATACCCTCACCGTTGATGGATATTGCGATTACCTTTGTATCGGCAAGGAGTTCAATTGCCTTTATGTACCTTGACAGCTCTGGAATCCTGAACTGCTCAAACCCGTCGAAGAACAACCTCCTGGGTGCATGCTGAAGGACCACGTATTTCGGCCTGCAGGCGCCAAGTATCTCGAAGCTTCCTGCATAGGCTGGATGGATTATGGAGCCCTGGCCTTCAATGAACATGAAATCAGGCTTCTCTTCATTCCATGCCCTCACCGTGATCGATTCCAGGTTTCCAGAGATAAAGTCGTTTATCATGGCATCGGTGACAACGGTGTACTTGAATCCCTGCATCCAGGCGGTCTGGCCCGTTCCTATCATAATCGATTTCCTGCCAATTCGGTTCATAGCTTCATTCAGGAATACCGAAGTCGTCCGTTTTCCTATGGCGCTGTCTGTTCCAAGAACAGCAATCCTTGTTGCGCGGACATTCTCTATTTCACCGGTAAACGGATTCTTCATGTCACGGAACATCTTCCTGACATCGGTGATCACGGCTCCGGTCTTTGCTGCAAGTGGCGCAAACTCCCTGTCATCGCTGAGGAACTCGTGCAGGCCGCTGACCACGTTCATTCCCGCCTTTAGTGCATCAGATATAAATGGACGGAAGGCTGCGGGAAGAAAACCTCCGTCGGTCGCGACTCCCACTATAATGGTGTTGGCTCCACCTGTCAGTGCATCCTTGAGACTGGAGATAATTGGAACGCCATTTGGCTTTCCCGATAGTATTTGCCCTGCGTCTTTTCCGCTGTACCTAGAGTCGATAACAGAAGTGATCCTGTATCTCCTGCTGTACCGTACAAGCCCGTTGGCAGTCTTTCCGTAAGTGCTTCCGAAGACTCCTTCGGCAAGAACTACTGCGTTGTCCAGACCTTGCCACTTCCGGTGATCACTATTACGCATTCCTGGTTGCTTCCAAGCCTGGACAGTACCTTCGTTGCGGCCGCAAGCGCAGATGACGAAGCAGGAAGGGACTTTATGCCTTCTGTGTTCTCAATGATCTTGGTATAGCTCAGCATTTCCTCGTCGGTCACGTACTCGCCGAAACCCCTCGTTGAATATAGGGAGTCTAGTGCTTTCTGGCCATCCAGTGCCTTGTATGATACAAGAGGTTCGTTGAGATGTGTTTCTGATATGCTTGCAGGCGCGAGGTTCATCAGTTTCTTCCTTCCGAGCTTCCAGGAGTGGATCACGGGATTCCCTCCTGCAGTGCTGGCCGCGATGAATCTTGGGATCATGTCGATGAATCCTCCAGACTTCAGCCTCCTGAATCCCGAATATATGCCTGACAGGGTTGTTCCGTTGCCGACAGGCACCGCTATAAGTCGGGGTGCATGACCAAGCTGTTCAACTATTTCCTGTGCTATCTTCTCATATCCCACAATGTCAAGATCTGAATTTGAAGATCCAGGGGTGCAGTTGTACCAAGCGTTGTCATTTGCCAGGTCCCTGACATAATCCACCGCTTCCTCATATTTCATCGGAACGCTGAGGATATCCGCACCGTTTGACACCATTTCCTGAGTCCTCCCGTTGGAGTAAAAGGAAGGTACTGCAGCTACTGTCTTCAGGCCGGTTTCCCGGGCGTAGTATGAGATAGAGGCCCCATAGTTTCCGCAGGTGGCAAGGCACACCGTGTCATATCCCTTCTCTATTGCTCTTGACATGTGAAGCCTGGAGATCCTGTCCTTCTGGGTCCCTGTTTGGCTGGCTCCCTCAAACTTTATAAAAAATTTCTTCAGTCTGAGAGCTTTTTCCAGATTCCTCGCCCTTATCAGGGGAGTACTACCTGGTGGTTCCTCTTCGCTGACCTCTTCCATCTATTCTACCTCAAGGGTATACTATTGAGATTGTGAGTGAAAGTTGGTATAAAAAGATTTTTTATCTAGAAAAGCGAAATTAAACTTGGCGGCACCGTGAAATACAGTGTCTAACAAATTCTACACAATAGTATAATTATGGGAGCATATACACATAATTATAATAGTATCACTTCCAATCCTGTTGCTGCAACAATGCTCCTCAACATCTCCCGAACACGCCCCCTTGTGCCCTTCTTGTCTACTATGAAGCCTTTGCAGTCCCTGGTTCTGGCCACGGCATCCATCAGTTGGGATTCAGTAATAGCTTCGTGGTTGTGCTTGGATATGAGGTGGCCAACGTTTATCCTGTTATCAACCACATATTCCGTTATCTTTGGCACATAATGCCCTCCACCGATCCCGACAAAATTTGGGTATGTGTTGCCTCTGTTATCCATTATTGCAGATGACACTGAATCCAGAGCAGGCTCATCTTCCCACTCATTGCTGGTCGTGCCTATCTCTATATAAAAGTTCTCAGCTTCCAGGTAAGGCCCATGGTGAGTTGCCTCAAATGTGGTCATGAAACGATCCCCGTTGTACCTGTTCCTCATGATTCTTAAGGCCTGGCTCATCATCTCTGGGGCCGCTGGAGTGAGGGTTCCTGGATACCCTCCAAGATCATTTGGCCCGAAGTTGCCTGTTGGGTGCACAGTCATTGACTTGATTTGTGCAGAAGACGAGTGCTTGGAAAGGAATACCACAGTCCCTATTCTACTGCTCTTGAGTTCAGGATCATTAATTATATTGTCATGATTCAAATGTATTGAATCTATATAAGTAAGAAGAAAATTGTTCCTGGAATAGATGCCGTCATTCTGGATGAACTTCCACCTGTCCAGGATGTGCCGGGCGATTCTGGAACTGGCTGGATCCTTTGTTGATGCTACCAGAAGCGTCTTGATGTCACTGTCAGACATGAATCAGTAAGATCCCTGTACAATGTCGTTGTATATCCTGTCTGCTCTTGTCTTCATTTTCTCTTTCTCCCTGATAATCCTCCCGAACCTTTCAAGCGTGCCGGGATCTGAAAGGCTCTGCTTGACTTCCTCAAGTTCATCAAGAGACCTTCTTTCCATGGTGGAAATGTAGAGCAACAGGTCGCGAAGGCTCGAAACATCAACGCTCTCTTCAAGCTCCAGATGCTCACTGGAATGGAGGTAAACGAGATCTTCCCCGATATCCCTCTCGTCCTCCGGTCTATGTTCCAGCAATTTACGGAGTTCATTTCTGACGGTTTCATTTCCCTGCGTGAATCTTCCAAGGAATTCACGGAGATTCTGGAGGCTTACTGTATCGGTCATGCCCCGGTATTGGCCGATGAGGTCGTCTTCGATCTTCATTGCCCTTTCTATGGCCAGAGACTCTGCGCTTTCTTCCATCCTTGTTGGCAATAGTCAGTCAGCAGATATTAACGTAACTCACCATCGTGAGTTATATCGCCTCCAAGATTAGTTTGGTCAAGCGGGAAGACCTTGCTACAGCTTCGCATAAGTCGGCTCCATGCCTGATCCTAGATATGGGATCTATTCCAACCAGAAGTTCGAGTGAAGTGGTTTAATACTGCTACCATGTCACTTTTGCTGTAACAATGGCAGCAGATGATCCTGCGGACCTCTTCTCTTCCAGAAATAATTTCGAGTTGGCGATGGTCGAAATGGCCCCTTCCAGTTTTTCCAGTTCCATATTCACGGTCCTATTACTCTGGGTTGCGATAACCTCTACAAATTCACACTCCTGACTGGAATTACCGCAGGGCTGATGACTGCTCCCCTTATGTTAGGAGTTGTGGTTGGGTACATTGTGGATCGGGCAAGAAGCAAGAAGTCCGTTGCCCTCTTTGCCACCGTCCTGAAGGCCGCAACACCCCTCCTTTTCTTCCCATCATCCTATATGGCCTCTCAAGCGTCTCGATCACATTGATGCTCCTGGCGGCACTTCTTTATGGCTTATCCATAGACCTGCTTGTACCCGTCAGGGCCATATGGGGACAGAGTTTTCTTCGAAGGCAGAAATATCTGAAGGGATGGTCGGTTGCAAATATTGTCTCGAGGACTTCCAGGCTTTCCGGTTACCTGTTCTCAGGAATGCTAATTGCCTATGGCCTCGCCGATGCTTCCTATATTGTATCCATACTGTTCCTTGTCTCCCTGGTGCCGATTATCTTCATTGAGGTGGTAGAAATCGAAGGAAGAAGCGATGGTTTGAAAAATGGCATCCTGGAAGGTTTCCGGTACCTGAGGAAGTCAGGTTTGATCATGGGCATTGTGGTTATTACAGCAGTTTCAGGCCTTTTTCTGGGTATGACTGACAGTGCGTCGACTGTCATAGTTGGCCAGGTTCTGCACCTGGACCCCTCATTTCTCAGTTATACGTTCTTTTCTATTTCCGCAGGAGGAATTTCCGGATCAGTTTTTTCATCTACGCTTAAGTCAGTGGACAGGGTTGGAATGAAGCTTGCTTTCATGTTCCTGCTATATGCTGCAGCGTTTTACGTTGTGGGCATACAACTTGGAATATACGTGCTCATAGCCGCCCTATTCTTCGCTGGCTTCCTGTCTGGCCTCCGATCTCCCATAATCACATCCATGCTATTGGGCAATACCGAGCGATCAAAGATGGAAACTGTGCAGGGAGCAATGGATACCGTATGTACTTCATTCAATTCTATTTCTGCAATAGTTGCGGGGCTATTCATGTCTTTAACTTTCCCGGGAAATGTATTCTAACTTATGGCTGCTGGACTCATCCTGGTGTCCATCATAACGTTCTCGTTCAAGAACCTGAAAGAGGCTAGCGTCTGAGCCTTTCTATTTCCGTGGTGTTCAGAGGCGGGTGCTGAAAGACTTAATAAGTGCATCAAAAATCCTGCATACATGGAGCTTGACCTTGGCGCAATTGAAAGGAAATGGAGGAAATACTGGGATGAAAACGGGATATATTCCTTCAGGTTCAGGAGCGCAGACAGGCTGTACTCCATCGATACCCCGCCACCTACTGTCAGCGGTGCCATGCACATGGGTCATGCATTTTCATATCCGCACCAGGACATAGTAGCGAGATACAAACGAATGCGCGGTTTTGACGTCTTCTACCCCTTCGGGCTGGATGACAACGGCCTTCCCACCGAGCGGTACACCGAAAAGGTAAATGGGGTCAGGGGCAGGTCCATGCCCATCGCTGAATTCCAGAAACTCTGCTCAGACACCAGCCTCAAGCTTGAGAAGGAGATGCTGGAATCATGGAAAGCAATTGGGCTCAGTTCTGATTTTCAGAATTATTACCGTACGATTTCCCCCGAAGTTATGAAGCTTTCACAGCACTATTTCCTAGACATGTGCAGGAAGGGGATGGCGTACAGGAATGAAGGCACTTCCCTGTTCTGCCCTGTATGCGGAACTTCCATCTCTCAGATTGATCTTGTGGATAAGGAAGCCAGCGGGAACTTCTATTTCATCCCCTTTCCTGGAGAGGGTGGAGAAAAGGCCACTATTGCAACCACCAGGCCTGAGATGCTATGGGCGTGCGTCGCACTCTTTGCGAATCCCTCCGATGAACGCTATAATAGGCTGGCAGGGAAGGGTTTCAGGGTCCCACTTTCGGGCCAGAGTGTGCCAGTGCTTCTTGATGAGTCTGTAGATCCACAGAAGGGGACCGGCATAGAGATGGTATGCACGTTTGGGGACCAGAATGATGCCGCCCTCTGGAAAAAATACGGGCTGCCCCTGAGAACAGTGCTCGGCACAGATGGCAGGATGAATGAAAATTCCGGCCCCTTGAAGGGCATGCTTCCCCAGGATGCAAGAAAGGAGGCAGAAAGACTCCTGAAGGAATGGGGGCTTGTGGAGGATATCAAGAAAACACAGAGATACGTAAATGTTCACGAAAGATGCGGTACACCAGTGGAGATAACCGTTAGCAAGCAGTGGTTCGTGAAATGCCTTGACCTTAAGCCGAAGCTCATAGAGACAGGACGGCAGGTGAAGTGGCATCCGGATCATATGAGAGTGCGATATGAGAACTGGGTATCCAACCTGAAGTGGGACTGGTGCATTTCCCGGCAGAGATACTATGGGATACCCTTTCCGGTATGGTACTGTGAGGCATGTGGAGAAACAACCCTTGCAAAGGAGTCGGATCTCCCCGTTGATCCAAGGACTGCTACTCTAGAAAAGTGCCCTGTTTGCGGATCAAGCAACGTTGTACCGGAAAAGGATGTTATGGACACCTGGGCGACTTCCTCTCTTTCACCGGTCATTGCGGGCGA
>JAKAFX010000048.1 GCA_021817735.1 Thermoplasmata archaeon
GCATCATTGACTGTTTGCTTCAGTCAGGTCAGATTCTGTTGAAGGATGCGCGAATAAATCCATCCTTTTCCAGGAATGAAGATATGGGGATGCCTGAAGTCTCGGAGACATTCAACAGATCATCCTTTCCCATGAGATGAGAGACTGCTGCTCTCTTCCCGAGCCCACCATCATTGGATATCTCATAGACATTGAATGAGCCGCCGGGCTTCAGTGACCCTATGACTTTTCGCAACGATTCTTCCCTCTCTTTCCAGTGATGGAAGGAAAGTGAGGAGTAGGCCAGATCGAACTGCCTGTCTGAAGGCAGGGAATGGCTGCTTCCCAGGGCATACGACACTCTCCCAGATATGCCCTTTCTTTTTGCCCTGCGACTGGCAATACTGATCATGTAAGGGGAAGGATCGACCCCCAATCCCCATGCGCCATGCTTCTTCTGGACGATATTCCCCAGAACAAAGCCAGGGCCTGAGCCAACATCCAGTACTGAACTGAAGTCAAACGACAGGATATCCTCCACTACGAAGGAATGGAATCGCCTGAGCGAAGGGACAAGCCTGGAAAGGGAATACATGTGAGACGTGAAAAAGCCGAATTTTTCCTCTCCTGGCAGATAAGCTGGTTGCAATCCGGAACCCATTTCACCTCCTAGTCTTGATCAGGTAATATAGGTTACCGGGTCAGTTCAACGAGGGGAGAATCATTGCAGAGAGAACATAAAAAAAGGCCTGAACAATCTCCTGGCCGACCATGGCATTCATGATTTCTTGTATGTATTCGATGTCAAAAATTTCCCGGAGTGATCTCCCCTTCTTGTCCCCAAAAACCACTCATTACCGGTCCTTAGAACTCGCAAGGACACTGGTTGGGACCTCAGTAATTGTTCACCCACTTCATAATTTACCGAGAATATGGAAACCGGGCGTCGTTTTCTTAAGTTATCTATAACCGCAGAACGTGTTAGAGAATGCTCCGTTCGGGAGTTACCGCTCCTAGACCACTCTTTGGGGGCCTTCCATGCGGCAGCAAACTGAAACCGGTATCTGCTCTCCCAGGAGCAGGAAGGAGTTCCTTCTGAGTTTCTGGAATACAAGGAATATTGCCCCTCCTCCCGAAGACGAAGATCAACTGATCGATTTCTTCCTTGACGAGGTGAGCTCATGATCCCGGCGGAAAACCTGGAGATCCAGAGGAAGCTTGACATCCGGGCAATGAGGAATGCTGGCGGCCAGATGTGTGCCACGGACATCGATGTAACGGAGATCTGCGACTGGGATCCATCCGTATGCGAGGAACAGCTGGAAAGGTGGCACGGCAGGCATGAAATGGATTCCGACGTGGTTGGCAGGAATCCGCTCAAGGTCAAGATCTATCCGACAATCAACCCCGACAGGGAAAACAGGATACTGTTCGAGAAACGACAGCAGAAACGCAAACATGCCAGGAAAAGGGCAGGCGAAAATAAGCAGTGGGACAGCATGTTCTCGGAGGGGTTTCGATGATCGGCGCACCTTACCCCGGGAAATGTGACAAGTGCCAGGACGGAGAGCAGCAGCTTGTCGTCGAAGTCATGGGGACTGACGGCAGGAGGTACAGCCTCTGCAGGGAACACTGGATCACAAAGGAGCGCCTGGAATCGAGTGGGGCATTATGCTAAAGGTAGACAGGCCAAGGAACATACCGGGGAAGGGTATGAGGCTGATCGGAACCTTTTTCGCGCTTCCTGCTGATGATCTGAGGGAGAAGGAAGACGAAGGGAGTGTGATTCCCTGTGAATTCCGGAAACGGTGCAGAGAATTCAGGAAACACCATAGAGAATTGTGGAAACACCTCAGAAAAGACAGCCATTGCTCTAATTCTCCAAACGGTTTCCCTCTCGTTTTTCTGGAATTGTGGAAACACCATTGTGGAAACTCTTGCATGAGGAGACCTCGTGGCCAGACGGTTTGATCCCGGTGTCGACCACGCAAGGATCGTGAGTTTCCTCCTCCAGGGCAAACCAATAAGGGAGATAGCAAGGAAGCTGGGAAAGTATCCGGGGACGGTCCTGAAGATGGCAAACCAGCTCAACAAGCATGGCTATATTTCCAGGCAGGTCCGCTCGGATCACTCATTATATTCCATTCTCCTGCCAGGCTACGCCCTCCTCGACATGTTCCGGACTCCGGAGGGGAATTCAGGAAACGCCTGCAGAAAAAAGCCCCAAATTCTTCCGCCTCCATGCTCTTCAAATCAAGTACCTCTATGCAGAACGCTTTCTACCGTAACATATCCATCTCATCCAGTTCAGGGATCAACCAACGATACTGAGGAACATCAGGAACCATGCGGACCTGATCGCATCCTTCCAAGATTTCAACTTTACCGTAACATCCCATGCATTGAAGATCACCGGGCCGGAGGTAAGATTGCCATATGAGGACGTTCAAGACCAAGAAATCCTCATGGAGAGAGATAGGGACATCATCCAGCCTGAGATAGAGAATATAGAAATGATACTCAAGAAGCACATTCCAAAGCTACGCCTGAAGAGACTTGCGAACAACGTCCTTGAGGGTAGGGTTGTGAAGGGAGAGATCGCCCTGAAGAACGACGGCCTTGCCATCAAGGTCGGTGATATTCAGAAGGAGTCCGGTCTGAAGCTGAGGGTCTACGATCCCGACGATGGGGAACTGGCTGAGATCGGGGATTTCTCCAAGGGATCTCCGGAACTTGAAACTGTTCATCCCAAGAACTTCCTCACCCATATGCAGAATTACAAGAAGCTCCTTGATGACCTTAACACAGGTCAGTTCTATGATAGGATCCGTAAAATACTCGACACCCAGGAGAAACTCGCCGATAGCATCGTGCAGCTCAAAGAAGTACAGGGAAAGCAAGAGCAGATCCAGGCCAGTGGATTCCAGCAGCCCGACGAGAGAATCAACTCCAGCATGGATCTTGTCGACAACCTCGCAAAACAATTCTTCAGTGCACTTACCCAAATGAGGGATTACGTTGTCGCGGCAACGGGTGGTCCAAGATGAGCCAGTATAACAAGATCAAGTATGGGAATCTAATGTGCCATGCCTGACTGAAAGGACTGAAAGTTGTGGATCCCAAGAAAATTCCGGAATCCATTACTTTGAAGGATGTTACACTGGAAGGCATAATCGGGAATGATTGGTTGCCCAAGATCCTTAAGATGCCAAATGCACTCGCCTGGTATCTCCGAAAGATAGATTCCCTGCATACAGATCCGCTTGACTCAATAAAACAGAAATCCTTGGAGGCTCAGTAATGCCCAGAGCTACCTCAAGGTTCACTTCATATCCCAGAGAGGCGACGGGAATCAACCAGTCACTTTCGCCTGCTGGAAGGATGGTTGAATGAGGCTTCCATAAGCTGACAATTTGACAATAACTCTTATATATGGCACTTCTATTAATTATTCATGAAGACTTTTCCTGGAACCAGGAAGATTGCAGCGATCATACTGGCCCTGGCAATGGTGGCTGGTTCGGCGTCGTTTGTCTTCCTTTTTCTTGACCACACGAAGAGTACACCGCATCCAGCAATGACACTGGGGCCAAAGGTGTACTTTAACGTCCTCGGGGGGGGACAGAACACACAGATCGGGAATAACACCACGATTACAGTTCAGGTCTTTGGAATAATGCCAGAGAATGTCTCGGCGTATGACACCATAGGTGAGAATTTGACCGGGCTAAACCCGGAAAATAATCCTTACGAGGTGCAACTCCTCAACACCACTTTAGACAACACCAGCCAGATTCTTTTCCTATCCCCTGAATTCCTCAACTTGTCTCTTTCATGGTATTCCTTTTTCAGGGGTTATTCCGGCACCAACTATGCGTCTCTCATACTGGAGGCAACAAAGAGCGTGGATGTGAACGGCACAGTGCAGATATACACCTATTTCAACAATCTTCCCTATAATCCCTGCGAGGTGAGCCTTGTTCATCTCTCGTCGCAGTCCACTGGAAACAAGAGCGATACGTCATGGTTCACGAACACCACTGTAGACCCCTCCAGCTTTGGAGTCCTGAGCTACCTTGACCTGGCATTTCAGGCCAACCTCACATTCCCCAGCAAACCGGTGCAGATAATAAGCAATGTCACGGCGCCCCCGGATAGTCGGGTAGCCACAGTGTCTCCGGAACTGGCTTCCACAACGGGTTCATGCCCTGCAGGCGGGACTTACACAACGACCTTCTGGGCGGCATCGTCCTCCACTTACGACAGCGCAACAACCGTGAACGCCACAAACGGTGTGTTTCCACTCCTTGCAGTCCACATGGCCAATAACGTGGCAAACGGGCACTCAGAGATCAGTCTATTTGGATCGATTTTACTACAGGACGCAACCCTTGGCATAGAGTCAGACCAGGGTTATGTGACCTCCAGCGGGCAGGCATCCACGTCGATGTCTGGCGGGCCTTCCTATGGCAATGCTGCCGGTGCAAGCTACGAAATAGGGGGTAACTCTTATCCCGTGTACCCACTGAACGCCGGCGCAGGCTCCGTTAACCTTTCCGAGCGCATGAATAGCACCACTGCATATGTGGCGATCCAGGGCGCCACCTACACGTTCTCGCACTATGGCGTCTATACAAGAAATTACGACAACGAATACCAGAGAACGGTGTATTATTACTATGAGCCCTTCTACCTCGACGGGAAGGAGTACTGCAGGGAGGTAATCACAGCCTCTTCCACGTCCATTATCAAGTCGGTCTATGAAGGCACAGTATACGACGGTACTCAAGTCAACGGGGAGATAAGTTCCATCAGCAATTACGGCAACCTGCAGTTCACGGCCGGATTCCTGCCAATTGGAGTAAACGCGGTGCTGACGGATATTTTCAGGACCTCGAACGCTGCCAACCTCACGATTGCTGACAGCGGAACCGGCAACTCACTGAGCGCATCCACTTTCTGGGCTTCAGATTCCGCTTACACGAACGCATCACAGGCCATGCAGGACGCTAAAGCTGCGACCACGTTATTCGCTGCCAGCCTGACGGAAGGCCTTGCGATATCGGATGCACTTGCCGCCGTAAATGAGGGAGAGGTAACGGAAGGCGCCATAGTTGCCGAGACCATGGACCTCATAGCTGGGATGGTGGGCCTCACCGGAGCTGTGCTGAGCGACTTCAGCACCATTGGATTCGTGTCCAGCGCAAAGTCCGCGGGTATTGCCTTCGGCATCACAGACGCACGACTGAGCCAATATGTCTCCGGCTCCAACTACAGCATGGTCGACTATGAGAGCCAGTCTCCAATAAGCCTCAGCCTCAACGGGAACACGTACCGGTTCTATGCACCCAACAGTTACATCAACGCCACTTCAATCGTGTCTCTCCAGACCTCTACGGCGAATTTCCAGGTTTCAGACAGCGAGAACTCTTCCCAGAGTTCTTCCTCGATAATATTTCAGACCGGCGGTGAATGGAGCATTGACTCATCCGCGCCTTCAAAGGAGACCGCAGTGTACTCAGTTTCAGAGGGTGCGCAGTACATGGCTGGTAACGTGTTCAACCAGTGGCAGGATTTCGCATTCCAGCCAGGGTTCGCATACAATGCCTATGCCGTTGGAACGGTGTACGCGAACCTTACAAATTACCAGGGCCAGGTTGTCGCATCCTGGTCACACGTTTTCAACAATGTTTCCCGGACGAGCGGCTGGGTTTACTTCAATCCCATGTTCACCATTCCTTCTCCAGTCCTGGAACCCATCATGGAGATCGTTTTCACAAACAGCATTTCCGGGTTACAGAGCAATCAAGAGTTCACCAGCGTGGGCAGCGGAGGACTCATAGCCTTTGCAGCGGGACCGGCCAACCAGAATGTGGTGAACTACCCTCAACCGGAGAATGATGAGCCGTATCTTGCCTGGAATGGATTCACGACCCCTGTTTCATCCGCCAGCTGGAATCTGCCTTCTGGTACGGTGTCATACACAGTTCAATGGGCAGTTGGAATAACATCTGCCATAACGTATGACGGGCACACAGAATACGGCAATTATGGAGAGTTCACCGGTTCCCTGTCTGAGTTATCCATATACGGCCAGGTATACCCATCGATCTGGACATCTTCCCCCTATCCCGTGTTGATAACACTGGAGTTTGTTGTTGCTGGGTGATACGGCCATGTGACTCGCCACTCGGCAGCATACTCCCAGCCCATGTCAAGAGCATGAACAATGAGATACGAGGGAGCATTGGTTCACGCGATGCACTGTCATGGTGGGATAAGAACAAGGCTCTGCACCAGTTCATGTTCAGGTATCACGACAACGAATACCGCTCCGAGTATGACCATGTCACCATGCTGATAAAGGAGGCTTCTGCACACTATCCCTCGTCCAGGTACATCTCCGAAGGGTATGCCGCACTGTTTGAGTGACTTGGCACCATGTCCCACCTGTACTCGAGACTTGGACTGATGATATCGGAGACCCTTACGTACAGCGAGGAGGCATAAGGCAATGGCACAGGGGGATGGAGAATCGTCAAGTCAGAGCGTCTGGCTGCTTCCATGGATCCGGAATCGCTTAAGGAAGAACCGTAACCTGATAGCGCTGTTCATAGGCGACACCGGATCCGGAAAGTCCCTGTCCTCCATCAGGCTTGCGGAACTGGTGGCTCCGGAGTTCAGCAACGATCGCATCGTGTTCACGGTCAAGGACTTCCTCTCGTTGGGCAATTCAGATTTCAAACCTGGATCCGCCATAGTGTTCAACAATGCAGGCCTTGAAATCAATGCAAGGCTCTGACAGGAGATGTTCACCAAGGTATTCGGTATGCTCACCCAGGGTTTCAGGTACAAGCAGATACTGGCCTTCATCACCGTGCCGGACAAATCGTTCATTGAGTACCAGAACAGGAAGCTGGTGCACATCCGCTTCGAAGCCGGCAGCACCAGAACAATAGCTACGGAGATGTCGGGAGGAAAAGCATGAATTTCTCACGTTGGGCCTCAGCACTGCCATGCAGCATCCCGAGGAGGATTATCAGGCGGTGGAAGCGTGCGTACAGGATCATGGAGAGAATCTGGTTTGAAGAGGAGCACGGAGATGCCCTTAGAAGGGATATCTCGAATGTATTCCTGTCTTCCAGGGGGTTCGTGCAGTGAGTTCGAAAAAATGCAGTTACTGCGGGAAACCAGTGGACATATTCGACAACAGCAGGGGATTCGTCAACTTTTATCCTAGTACAATGGGCAGAATGGAGAGCTATCATGAGTATTGCTTCGTCCGCAAGTGCGTCGAATCGGATCTCGGAAGGAAGATCAGTACGGAGGAGATGGAATGACCGACATGAAAGTTGACGGGGACGGAGCATGAAGCAGGAGTTCTTCGATTACATGGAGGAGCACTACGAGCATAAGACCATCGGAAACTACCTGCGTGCCCTGAGACATCTGGAGAAGGAGAGCATCAGCCTGGACGATAGGGAATCTTTCCGCACGTGGATACTCTCGATGAGATCGAAGGGGGCGCTTGAACGCACGCTGAACGCCTACATCAAGCCATACAATGCGTACCTCTCCTTCCTGAAGGAGGCGAGGCTCAAGCCCTACAAGAACCAGGTATCCGTCAGGAGGTCCAGGGCAAGGATGGAGGACTATTGGAAGCTGGTGGAGGCATGCAGGGGTTTCGCTCACCTTCGCGACCGCCTGATGATCGAGATACTCTTCAAGGGGGGGGCTCAGGTACACGGAGATGATCTCCCTCGCCGTCGAGGACGTGAACCTCTCCGCGGGAAAGATCGTCATAAACGCGGGGAAGAACCAGAAGTACAGGGAAGTCCCCCTCTTCCCCAGCGTCAGGCTGGCCGTGGAGAAATACCTCCCCTTCCGGCTCATGCTGGTCGAGAAGGGAAACAGGAACACCCATGCCCTGTTCGTCAACCAGTACGGATACCCGTTCACGGAAGACGGCGGCCACAACGCCATAGATAGGATAGCGAAACTGGCAGGCATCAGGTTCTCCCCTCACAGGGCAAGGAGGTTCTACGGCAGGCACCTGTGGGACAAGGGGATGAAACCGGAGCTCATACAGCAGATCCTTGGCCACACCGATGTTGGTACTACGATGATATACATTCAGCCGGACATAGACGACGCATTCGAGGTAGTGAGGAAAGAGGTGAAGAAACTGGATTTTAGGGATGCCCTCATGAGGGGGCGAATCGGATTGGAAAGAATGAGCGAGCGCAACTTGGTATACATGGTATGCTCCGTTCGGGATTTGGACCCGAGTCGAGGGATTGAGAGTCCCTTATGCTTGGCCTGACTACACTAACGGAGCTGACTGAGGGTGATAATCAATTGTCATTTATTCTTTATGTTACAGGGACATTGTCAACTTCCGGTTGATAAGTACCTGTGATACCAATAGGACGTACGCTGGAGACCTTCCTTTGTCTTGAACCTGTGCTTAAACAGCCATGACTGTATGGAGAAGTGTTGTTCCGCCAGGTCCGAGGTCTTCTCCACTTCAGGATTCTCCAGATATAGGAACACTTCCTTCCTGTGTTTCCTCACAAGTGAAAGGAATCCTGCCATGATCCTGTCACCGCCATAGAGGCTATTGATCTTATCCAGCATTATTCCAACGATCTCCTTTTCACTCATGCCCTCAGTCAGGGCCAATACTGCATCCATGTTCTTTCCCAGTTTCTTCAGGTTGGTTTCATTCTGGAAGAACATGTACCTGACCAGCCTTTTTGCCATGTCGAGATGCTCTTCCATCCTTGCGTCCTTTATCCTGTGTGCGAGATCCTTCTCAATGTGGAAGAGGCATCTCTGCCTTTTTATGCGTATGCCCAGTCTTTCCGATACCATTCCCAGGACCGATTCATAATGATATCCGTCCGTTGTGATGCATACATGATCATGGATGCTGAACCTGGAGAGTGCCCTCAAGAAGAATCCCTTCAATGTTTCCTCCCCCAGATCGTCCAGGATCTCTTCCACAAAATCTCCTGTCTTTGAATCCTTGAGGAGTGCCCTGTATTTCTCAACGCCATCGATGTGTGCGTACTGCTCGTCATAGACGAAATACCCGGATGAATCCATCACCATGTCCGGTGGTGGAGGCACATATCTCCTGATTGTTTCATGGGATATGATCACGTTGCCGAGAATTCGGAACAGGCTGGATGCCTTCCTCAGGGATGTCTTGACCCTGGTTCTGATGCTCTTCTCCCTGATATCATCGGGGTAATGCTTCCCGTAACCGTAGTTCGGCGGACGTGCAACGAATGAGTATCGGCAGTCCCTGCATATATACCTCTGAACCCTGAATACTGTACCGTTTTCCATGGTCCTGAGACATGTGCCGTTCTTCACTACGTTCCTGGAGCGGCACTGGGGGCACATCGGACTCATGAAGCTTATGAGATCATTCTCCTTCAGCTCCACGTACATCATGGGTATGTTATTGACCAGGAAGACGGGCAAGGAATCAACTGAGGCATAATCGTCAAGAGATGTGGAAACTCTCCTGAACTCAGTGTAGGGTGCCTTCCTCAGTCGCATGTGATGGAATACCTGCATTATATTTCATGATTTCGGTTCCGCAGTATGAATCAGGGAGAAATCAACCAAATCTTGACAATGTCG
>JAKAFX010000049.1 GCA_021817735.1 Thermoplasmata archaeon
GCTATGTGACTGGGACATGCCCTTACTGCGGCAATCCATCCGCAAGAGGAGATCAATGCGACGAATGCGGCCGCACACTTGATGCACAGGAACTAAAGGATCCCCTCTGCATACTGTCCAATACGACTCCCGTATTCAAGGAGACAAAGCACCTTTTCTTCAGGCTTGACCTCTTCCAGGACAGACTCGCACAGTGGATTGATTCCCAGAAGAACTGGAGAACCAGCGTTCAGCAGTTCAGCAGGAGTTTCATTTCTTCCGGGTTGAAGGAGAGACCCATAACTAGGGATATATACTGGGGCGTACCGGTACCGGTTGAAGGTTATGAAGACAAGAGGATTTATGTCTGGATTGAAGCCCTGATGGGTTACCTGTCTGCTGCGATGATATATTCCAAGAGAATAGGGGACCCAGGATACTGGGAGAAGTTCTGGAAAGAAGATGCAAGGACATACTACTTCATGGGCAAGGATAACGTTACCTTCCATTCCATAATCCTACCCGCCATCCTTATGGCGCTTGGAGGCTACAACCTCCCATATGACATTGTTGCAAACGAGAATATGAACATGGAGGGAAAGAAGTTCTCCAAGAGCAGGAAGATCGGGCTCACTGTTAATGAGCTACTGGAGGTTGCACCGAAAGACTACATCAGATACTACATCGCGTCAGTGTTGCCTGAGACCGGGGACACCGACTTCTCATTGGACGATTTTCAGGACAAGGTTAACTCCGAACTCATTGCCAAGTACGGGAACCTCGTCCACCGGCTCACTTCATTTGCCTCTGCAAACTCAATCGTGCTGAATACCCCAGACAACCCTGATCAGGCAGACTCAGGCCTTCTCTCCAGATGCGAGGAATCATTCAGGCTCTACATGGATCATCTTGCCAGGGTGGAGATCAAGAAGGCTCTCAGGGTATGGATCGACCTGGTACAGGCAACTAACTCATATTTCAATGAGTCTGAGCCATGGAAGCTCATAAAGACAGACCGGAACAGGTGCCAGGGGAAGCTTTCCAGCATCTACAGGGCATGCCAGTATCTCACCGTAATGGCATATCCCATCATTCCATCAGCAGCAAACCGGATCTGGAAGGATCTGATGTGTGAAGGAAACATTGAGTCGGCAGGAATCCAGACCCTTTCCGGGCCGTTTTCCGGGGTTTCTCTGGTAAGGTCTGATCCACCATTCCAGAAGTTCAAGATCGAGACGACCAACCCCAACTCCCTGGACCTGAGGGTCGGCAAGATCCTGTCCGTTGCTGAGCACGAGGCTGCCTCCAAGCTATATCTTCTTTCCGTTGACCTTGGCGACCATACCATAAGCTTGGTAGCAGGACTCAGGGAGAAGTACAGGCCCGAGGAACTCACCGGAAGGAAGATTGTGGTCATTGCCAACCTGAAGAAGGCAAAGATCAGGGGACATGAGTCACAGGGAATGCTCCTGGCTGCCGATGACGGCCATAATACCCGTTTTCTCACCGTACCCGAAGATGTGCCCGCAGGGACTCCAGTTGATATAGGGGAGTTGAAGTTCAACGGAAAGGAGATGGTTGAGATCGACGAACTTGCTGCATACAGGCTGTATGTCCAGAAGACCAATGAGGGACTCGTGGCTACTGCAGAAATAGATGGAAAGAGGCTTAGCCTTAACGTGCTGGGGAAGTCCGTCTATCCGGAGCGGGAGGTCTCAGAAGGTGCCAGGATCAGGTAAAGGTTCTTATACGCAGCCACAGCGTCATAATCCGAAAGGACCTGAAACCAGTGGAGTGGAGGGTACCGTGGAAATTGAACTGCAGGATTTTGAATGCTCACTTGCCCCGCAGGTGAAGAAAGTCGCCTCGGTGTCATGGCACCAGGCATACTCCGGGATATACAGCAAGGAGCACATCGATCATTTTATTGATGAGTACTACACTGTCGAGGCTCTTTGCAAGTGCCAGGATGCAGTTTCGGCAGGAGATGAATTCTTCAAGGTTGCACTTGCTGGCGGGCAGGTGGTCGGGTTCTGCCACATGGGAGAATCGGATGGGCTGTACTGGCTATATCGCCTGTACATGCTTCCGGATTTCCAGCGAGGGGGGATCGGGTCAAGGATGCTCATTGCGGGACAGGCTTGGCTGCGATCAAGAGATGCAGAAGAATACTTTGCTGTCGTGCATCAGGACAACAAGATCGCCATGGGTTTCTACAGGAAGAAGAGGTTCACCAAATATGGGCTTTCAGGGGAACCGGGAGAAGTTGTCCTGAGGAAATCCCTGAAAACAAGCCATCCTTAGCCCTGCGGCGTGGAAACCATCTGCAATGGCATGGTCCGCTTCAGGTGATGCTGGACCAGAACAGGATCGATGAGGGATGGTTTACCCGGCCGTGTGATTCATGCGCCTGATCTTACATCGAACCCAAGATCTGGGACCCCCGAGCCCCCCATTTCGATCCCGGGATGGGAAATTTCGGATTATTTTACAGGCATCCAGGCAGGGGGTGCCCCTTTCGGTTATTTACCCTGAGGCAGTCAGTGTGTGTTGAACAATCATGGTCCGAAGCGGCCCAGAAAGTGGTTGCCGGCTACATTCCAGGTTCTCCTGATCAACACTGCGCCTGTTGCGAGAACGATCGGTCTGGTGGTTTGAATGAACTTATTTTACATTCCAAGTGCCTGACCATTGCTCCCACAGTCCTCTGCGATCATTGCGGTTTTTCCTCTTCCGGGATTTGCCACGCCATGTGCGCTAAAGTCGGTAACTGATTGAGTCCGTTCATCAGCTGCAGCGCATTTTTCAGGCTGCAGGCAGGAGAAGGACTACCGTAACCCGATGGTCTCATTTACGTGCTTTTCTGGAACCTTGCCCTGAGTGACAGGTAGTAAGTAATCCCCGCGAGGAATTGCAACAGCCCTCCGACTTCCTCTGGCACAGGCAGGCCAACACCAATAAGGTAACCAGATGCTCCTGAGGATGCCATTGGGAGTCTCGCGGATACGCCCTGGACACTGGTAGCAGTGCCATAATCACTGCCGCTGATGCCGTTTATGTTGATTGCACTCCTCATGGGTGCACCGAACCCGGCAAAGAATGACCGCATGACATAGAGGATCGATGCAAGCATGAAAATGGGCGAGAGACCGATGAACAATAGCATTGCGCCCTGGAGCATGCGAGTATAGGACGATATTCGCAGACCCCTTCTTGCAAATGTTCCGCTGAGCCGCGAAGAGGCAAACGCGGCAAACCCGGTTGCGACGTAGGAAGCGGTGAATATCGCCCCGAGACTGGCGTCACTCACACCAAATCGGAGGCTCATCCAGAGCGGAAGGATGGACAGGGCAATACCGATCCCAGAACCGTTGAGAGTGTTCGACAGGATGACCCTTAGGCTGTAATTTGCGCTTTCCCTGCTCATTATAACATTCTTCCTGCTTTGGACTGCCCGTTCTTTCAAGAGAGTCAGCATCATTGCAGAGGCCGCCATCAGGCCGGCAGCCAACAGGAACAGGGTCCTGAACGCCTGGATGCTCCCAAGCATCGGGCTGATCACCCCTTCCACATATAGAAGGAAGGCACCACCGACTGCCCCGAATGAACCAATGGAGAGCAGGAGCCCAATCCGCCTGACTCTCTCATTTGGATCCGGCCAGTTCTTTCCAATGAGGGCAGTTGATCCTGGGGAGAATGATCCACGCATTGCACCCGGTGCGCCGCCGATCCCACCCACGATCACTGCGAGGTAGATCAGTGGCAGGTACTGGGTGAAGTATAGAATAAGCATTGCAGCAAGATATGGTATCTCTGCGAGAATTAGAGTGAGTTTGAACCCTTTCCGGTCGCCTAGCATGCCAAGCGCCAGCGTAAGAACGACCGTGAATAGCATCGCTCCTGCTATGACAAAGCCGATGTTCAGGACGGAGATCCCAACATAATAGAGGTAGAGTGGAATTGATAGCATGGAAAAAGTGACCGCTATGCTGCGTGTCACCCTGGAAAAAAGGAGGAACCTGTAGCCCCTGTCCAGGGCCAGCAGGTCTTTTTCACTATCCTCCACAGGCTCGGCCAAGTCTGGTTACTCTCTGAAATCCTTGAGTGCTTCCTTAAGGCGGATGTTGATCTCGAGATATTCCTTGCCCTTGTTGAAGCCAGTGATGATATCCGGCGCCAGAAGCTTCTCCACCAATGAGATGGTCCTCTCCCTGTCAACAAGACCCAGCAGCGGTACTGCCATTTCCACTGCGTTTGAAGGATATCCTGTACCCGCGAATATCTCCCGCATCATTGCCATAGCTTCCTCGAAGCGGTCAAACAGCAGCGGCCTTGTGTGCGGGTTCATGATAAATGAATAAAGGAGGCGGATTGAGTCCTGTTTCTTGATTTCCCCGCCGGTGACCATCTTCCAGGCAGCCTCTAAGTTTTCTTTCCCCCTGAGGCTCCCCAATGCATTTAGGAGCAGCAACCTGTCCTCGTCAGTCTGTGCTTTGAGGTAAGTTTCCCTTAGCCCCGAGAAGTCGTTGGTTGCAACCGCATAGGCGACCGCCACAGAACCCTTGACGTCCCCTGGGACGTTGAAGAAGTTTTTAAAATCTGCGGATATCTCTGTCGCGAACTTGCCGTCGACCTGTGAAAGGCGTTCCCGGAGGTCTCCCCTGAGTATGCTGATATTCATGTCCTCGCCTTCTGATTTTTCCCCTATCGCGTCAAGGGCAGAATGGTGGAATTTGGCAGAAAATGCCCTTAGTGCTTCGTTCTCTGGAGCGATCCGCCCCATTCTGTCGAGCTGGCTTGAAATAGCATCCACCACCAGGTAATTGCTCTCGCCGAGGAATCTGGAAATGGTGTTCAGGTAATCGCCAATGCTTGTTTTCCCTGCCCGGAGGAATGCATAGAGGTCGTTGATTATTGACCACTTCTCGAGGTGGTTCATCCTTATGATGTTCTCCTGGAATGAACCGATTACCGACGGGTCATACAGAACCCTGTAGAATCCCAGTGCATCCCTGTTCAACGAGATGACGTCCCTTGCATCGACATCCACCTCAGGGCCGTTCATAAGAACGGAACTGCTTGAGGAAGTGCCCTTGATGAAAACTGGCACCGGCCATGTCTCCTTGGCTGTCTTCCCGCTCAGGTAAAATCTCTCCTGGCTCAGGAGGTACCTGTCCCCCTTCCGGGTTACCCTGATGAATGGGTACCCCGCCCTGTTGATCCATTGGGACATTATCTTCGAGACAGGCATTCCGGAAACTTCCTGGATCGAGTTCCAGAGATCAGCATTCTCTGCGTTACCATAAGAAAATTTCTGAAGGTACCGTGAAATCCCTTTCCTGAAGTTGTCTTCTCCGACGTAGCCCTCGATCATCCTGAGTATGCTTCCACCCTTGCCATAGCTTATCTCGTCGAAGATCTGGGCAATCTCGTCAGGACTCTTCACTTCGACGTTGATTGGGTGAGAGTTGTTGAGTGAGTCCCCGTTCATTGCTCCCGAGTACTCAGAAATGAGAAAGTCGCCCCACATGTCAAATTCCTTGTGGAAACTGTCCACGCATTTGTAGCTCATGAATGTGGCAAAACTCTCGTTTAGCCACAGGTCATTCCACCATTTCATGGTGACGAGGTCCCCGAACCACTGGTGGGCTACTTCGTGGGCCTCTACCATGGAGACGTATTTTCGTATCCTCTGCCCTGAATTCTTCTGGACAAATAGCACGATCTCCCTGAAGGTTATTGCCCCCCAGTTCTCCATTGCCCCTGCTCCGAACTCCGGGATTCCCAGCAGGTGCATCTTTGGAAGTGCAAACTTGATTCCATAGTAGTCCTCATAAAAGTTAACCGCCTTCCTGGCCTCCTCCACCGAGAAAGGTTCCGCGGCTATCTTGGAACCAGGGTATGACATGATAATCTCTGGGTTCTTCAATCCGTCAGAAATTGAGGCATACTTCCCGACGCCAATGTAAAGCAGGTAGGTCGACATTGCAGGGGTCTGCTGGAAGATAACCTCCTTATATCCTGTGTCCTCCCTGCTGGAGGCCACCGGCATGTTTGAGATTGCCTCGTAGTCCGCCGGTATTCTGAGTCTCAGGTCAAATGTTGCCTTTATTCCAGGCTCATCCCTGCAAGGAAATGCCATTCTTGCACCATTAGGCTCGAACTGGGTAGAAAGGGCGTAACCATTGTCTGTCTTGACCCGGTATAGGCCCATCAGGCTGCTGGAGATCTTCCCGTCGAACTTGATCTCCAGAACCGCGTTTGGCTTCACCTTGCCCGGAAGTCTCAGGATGCCCTCCTTGCTGTCATAAGAGAATTCCAGTTCCTTGGAATTGAGCAGCACCTGATTGATCTTCATTCCAACCCCGTTAAGGAAGAAATTCTTCTCCTTCCTGTCCACAGTGATCTTCTCCTCTCCGTGAAATTCATCACCAGAACCTGTTAAGTCTAGGTACAATTCATATTTCCAAGCGCACATCTTGAGTCATACGAGTATTCTTTATCCGATAATAAACTACCTAATGCTCATACAATGAAGACCGAGGTACTAAGGATAAAAACTGGATCAGACCATAGAGATGCCGTCGACCAGGCAGCAGGGGTACTCAGGTCGGGAGGGGTGGTTGTCTTCCCAACCGAGACTGTCTATGGAATCGGGGCAAATGCTTACTCGGATGATGCAGTGGAGAAGATATTCCGGGCCAAGGGAAGGCCCCAGGATAACCCATTGATTGTTCACGTTGACTCCCTGAACTCAATCGGCATGGCAGCGTTGACAGGAGGTATTTCCATTGAGCCGCTGAAAACTCTCTGGCCAGGGCCGCTCTCGGTTCTCATGAAGAAGAACCCGTTGGTTTCTTCACTTTGCACCGCTGGCCTGGACACGGTGGTTGTGAGGTGCCCGGACAATGCTTTTGCACGGGACATGATTACCGCAGCCGGCTTCCCGGTGGCTGCACCCAGTGCAAACGTAGCGGGAAGGCCAAGCGGCTCTGATGCGCATGACATACTGGCGGAACTAGACGGGAGGGTTGACCTGATAATAGACGCAGGCAGGAGCAAGTTCGGGATTGAATCCACCATTGTTGACCCCCTTCACAGGCCCCCCCGGATACTTCGACCTGGTGCGTTTGCTGTTGAAGACCTCGAGAAGTTCTTCCCAGGAATTGTCCAGGAGAAGTTCAAGATTGGTAGAGATGAGAAGCCGCTCACTCCAGGCATGAAGTACAGGCATTATTCGCCTGAAAAACCGCTTTATTTTGCCACTCCGGCCCAGATCATCGATCTGAACAGGTCTGACAGGGGAAGGGAATTCGCATACATCTGCTCAAGGGAACTATCTGGCGAGATCGACGGCCTGCGGATAGAACTGGGGTCGAGGGAGAACCTGTATGAGATCGCATCGAGTCTGTACAGCAGCCTGAGGAAGCTGGATCAAGTCCCAAGGAAGATGGGAGTCATAGAGGTTTTTCCGGAAAGGGGCATAGGGGTAGCAATAATGAACCGGATAGAAAAGGCGGCATTGCCCCTTGGAAGGGCCCCAAAGAGTTGATTCCTGCTTGCTGCCTATCTGTGGCCTGAGGTCTGGATTCCTTTCAAGTGTTCAGCGACTACCGAGATCGTGCGATCGAACACCGGGTCATAGTTATACTTGATGTTCCGGTAGTATGAGAGTGCAATCTCCTTGCGGATTCCAAGCTTCCTGCTAAGTGTACCTGCTGCTTCTTCCCTCAGTTTTGATGCTTCGGTTGATGCCGTACGGAGGATCCTGAGGTAGGGGCTGCAGTCCCTACCCTCTCCTGATACGGTCACGGCGTATACCGGAGGCAGGGAGAACAGCCTGCTGAATTCATATCCTATGTCAAGCAGGATACGGAGGTCTGATCTGTAAAGGGAAAGGGCTTCGTCTCCTATCACCAAAGCAAAGTCGCTTTCCTTCAGGAGGGATGCCGCATCAGTGCTACTTCCCTGGTTCAGTGTGTGGGGGATGCTCATCGCGTTTAGGATGAGCGATAAATAGAGAGAGGTGGTTTTCGTGTGTGCTGTGGTAGCTATGTTCATACCGGGCGCAAGGTTTTTTTCCGAAGAGACAAGCAAGGTGGAGAGGGTAGCTGCCCTTGAGCTTATGGTGGCGACCTTCTCAATCTGCAGGGAAGGATTTCTCAGGCATGACACCAGGGAGACCATTCCCCCGTCCAGCTCGCCCGCAAGAACTCTGCGCAGGATTTCCCCAGGGTGGGCCCGGATGAATAGGTCCTTTTCTTCTATGGCACTGTAAAGGGGATCTGAGTGGGAGAAGTCAATTATTCCATACATATCATGGGTTCTCCGATGCAGGTCTCATCGACGGACGCCGCCCAGGTTCAGAAGCATGTCGTCTACCATGGAGTCCATGCTGTATTCTGCCCGGAACCCCCAGTCTCTGGCCGCTTCCGATGAGTCGATGGTCTCTGGCCACTCCTCCGCTATCTCCTGCCTGTAGTCTGGAGCATACGTCACTGTGAAATCCGGGATCCTCTTCCTGATGGCAGCCTCCAGCTCTGCAGGGGAGAAGCTAAATGCAGAGATGTTGTAGTCAGAATGGAATCTCAACCTTTGGAGATCTGCATCGAAAAGGGCCATCATTGCCCCCATTGCATCTGGCATGTACATCATTGGGAGTACCGTATCCCTTGCTATGTAACACGAATATTTCTCCCGCCTCACTGCATAGTGAAACATTTCGACCGAATAATCGGTTGTGCCCCCTCCCGGAGGAGCTGTATAGCTGATAAGGCCCGGGAACCTCAGGCCCCTCACATCGAGGCCAAATTTCTGGAAATAATAGTTTCCAAGCATTTCTCCGGTGACCTTTGTTATACCATACATCGTCCTTGGCTTCATCACCGTGTTTACAGGCACGTTTCTCCTGGGAGTTTCCCTGCTGAACACCCCGATGGTGCTCGGGATCATAACCCTCTTTACGGAAAGTTCACGGGCAGCCTCAAGGATATTGTGAGTCCCGATGGCATTTGTCAGGAATGCTTTTCCTGGGTTTTTCTCCCCGGATGCAGAAAGGATCGCGGCAAGATGGAATATGTATTCCACATCATGGTCAGACATGAGTTTTTCCAGCTTTTCCCTGTCTGTGACATCAAGATTGTGGTTTGAGTACTTGCTGAATTTTTCAGGAGCCTTCACTATGTCAGCCAGGACGACCCGGTCCATGCCAAATTTCCTGGTGAGGATCGGTATTAGTTCCTGCCCAACCTGGCCATATGCCCCAGTGATGAGTGTTGTGCCCATGAAGCAAAGGATTGCGGGTGCGGATAAAAATATTCAGAATGACGGGAGCAGGCAATACCTGAAACTATATGCAGCCCTGACCTGGCACAGGCGGTGCTGAATAATGCTTAATTTTCAGGTTTAAGAAGCTCATGGCTGCTGGAGGTTATCACCAGACGGTTGGAAGCCACGCCTCCTCTTTATGGCCTGCCTTATTGTTTCTTCGTCTGCCTCGAACCCCCTTGGGAGGCCTTTTCCCTGGACAAAATCGTAGAGGATCAGCTTGAATATGTTTCCGGAGGTATAAACGAATACGCCGGCGATCACCAATATGGAAATCC
>JAKAFX010000050.1 GCA_021817735.1 Thermoplasmata archaeon
ATAACGTTGCAGAACATCATTTCTCGATGAGATCAGAACTCCTCAAGAGAAGGTTCAAGACAGATCAAGGATTGCTCAAGACATCCTACTGGTATCACAGGCTATCAACGGAGAATTGACAGTCTCCCTTATTCGATATATATAAATACGCTCTTCCTATGAAGGAATCCGCACTTAGCTAACGGGGATATATCGATGAATAATGGAGATTTCGTCAAGATTGATTTCGAACTCAGAGCCGGGGAAGACAAGAAGCTGTATGTCACCAATCTAGAGGAAGTGGCAAAGGCGAATGACATATACAGTGAAGACCGCAGATACGGGGAATCTTACGGCATAATCGGCACAGACAGTTTTCTGAAGAAGGTCAATGAGTCACTTCTTTCAGCAGAGGTTGGAAAGGAATACGAGATCGAGATTCCACCAGAGGAAGCATATGGCCAGAGGGACCCAAAAAATATCCGGATCCATACCGTAAGGGAGTTCCAGAGACAAAACCTGGAACCCGAAGTTGGCAAGGAGATCTATCTGGGCGGCAGGCAGGGAAGGATAATTTCCGTTACACCCGGTAGGGTAATGGTGGACTATAACAACAGGTTTGCAGGAAAGACCGTTTACTACAAGTACAAGGTGCTCGAAGTTCTCAATAAGGTCGAGGACAAGGTAAGGGCCATACTTCTCATGAATTACACAAACGAGGCCTCCAAGTTCCCGGTATCCGTGGAGGGGCAGGAAATCAGGATCGAGGTTTCAGACGAATCGAAGTTTGACCATCTGTGGTTCGACCTTAAATTCAGGATCGTGAATGAGATCAGGCAACGCCTTCCCGACTACGGAGTGCTTCTTATTGAGAGGTACCCGAAGACCGAAAAGGTAGAAACACCAACCGAGCAATTGTCCGAGCCAACTGAGACTAAAGAACAGGCTAATGAAGAAAGCCAGCAGGCTTCCCAAGCCGAAACAGCCCACTGAAGAGATTATAAATCTTCAAAGGTCCATTTCGGACCGTATTTCGGTGGTTCTAGTTGAGCCCAAGTACCAGGGTAATATAGGGGCCGTGGCCAGGCTCATGCAGAATTTCGGCCTTTCAAGGCTCATTATCCTCAACCCACCCCATCTTGGGGACGAAGCATACATTAGAGCTGTTCATGCGGGCAGAATTCTTGATGATTACACTCCAATCAGTGATCTGAATGAGGTCAGGAATTATGCAAATTACCTGGTAGGTACCTCCAGCGTTCCCACATCAAACTTCCGGAAATTCACAAGAATCCCCATGGATCCCGAAGCTCTCTGGTCCAGCCTTCTGCCGTCTGGAAAGAAGGTTGCAATTATTTTCGGGAGAGAGGATGACGGGCTCAGATCCACGGAGATAGAAGCATGTGACTTTTTTACCTACATCCCTGCCAGCAGTGAGTACCCATCATACAACCTTTCCCACGCAGTTGCCATACTCCTCTACAAGATGTATGAAAAAATAGGATTTTACCCTGGCGTTGAAACTGTCCCCGCAACAGAAGAAAACATGGATCTAATTATGGGGAGGCTTGACAGCATTCTCAGGAAGACCAATTACATGACTCACAAAGCCAGGAATTCATCAGTTATGCTCAGGCGAATACTTTCACGAGCCCATTTGACAGACACTGAATTCTACAAGCTCATGGGAATACTGAAGTCGATTGACCTGTCCCTGCCAGAGAAGCAGGAAGAGGATGAATAGCTCCTTCAGCAAAAGACTATATTTCAGCATTAAATAACGAGAATGCTAGGGGAGCGTACCAAGAGCTGAGAGGGCAGCTATAGACTGCTGCCGACCCTGAAACCTGATCCGGGTAATACCGGCGAAGGGAAGCCTCGCGGATTCAGTCGCTTTTCTGGCAGGAACTTAATATGGATCCTGCACCGGAAGGAAACAAGAGATCACGGAAATTAAAGCCGTTCGAAAAGAAGTTGCTTGCTATTGCAGTTGTCCTGGTTTTAGTGGTGGCCGGGTTCTCAATTTTTTACTATATCCAGACAAGGGAACCGCACGGAAAGACATTGGTGATCTACACCTACAGTTCATTCATGGCATATGGCCTGAACCAGACAGCAGCTTACAATACTGTCTTTGGGACATTTGAGAAGGAATATGGGGTTAACATAGAAATAAAGGTACCTTCCCAGGGGCTCCTCCCTACTCTTGAAGCCCAGAAGTCCAATCCACAGGCGGACATAGTCATAGGTCTCACCAATGTGAATGGCGTTCAGACAGTGCAGGATGGTCTGCTTGCCAGGTACCAGAGTCCAGCTATCCACTATATAAACCAATCTCTGCTCAGTGAAATGGGGCCAGCTTCGGCATATCTCACACCTTACGAATATTCGTACCTTGGCATAGACTACAATAACACTCACTTTACCGGAAAATTTTCCCCTGCATTTTCAGATCTTGCAAAACCTGCCAACGCCTCAAACCTGCTTCTTGAAAATCCCACGACAAGCGAGACCGGACAGGAATTTCTGCTCTGGGAAATTGCATACTACAAGTACCTTCTCAACGAGAACTGGACTTCTTGGTGGACCGAGGTTAAACCTTATGCTTCGGGGCACGTCTATGATTCCTGGAGTACAGCTTTTACCCAGTTCGAATCCGCAAATTCCAGTGCCCTGCTAGTAAGCTACCTGTCTGACCCAGCCTACAACAGCTACTTTGGGTATGGTAATACCACCGGTTCAACAGTGGTTTCCCATAACGGGCTTAACTATGGATGGCGGACGATCTATAATATCGGGATAGTAAATGGATCAGGCAATACTGCCCTTGATGAAGCCTTTATAAACTATTTCTTGAGCCCAACTGTCCAGGACCTTATTCCAACCAACGAGTGGATGTATCCTGCAAACACTACCACTCCTATCCCGCCAGTATACAACAGCACAATGGGCCAGTCTAGCATAATACCCCTTAACGATCTAGTTGATGCGACGGTGATAGCAAATAACCTTCAGGAGTGGGACATTCAATGGCTAGCTACGTTCGCTTGATGCGACCCTTTCTGCGAAGGAAATGGTGGCTGCCGTTCTTTGCACCGACCTTGTTTCTCTCTCTCGTGATCCTTCTCCCATTCGTCTTGCTTGTCCATTCGACGTCTGGAAGTCTGGACCTGGAATCAGCGTATGGCAGCGGAGCCATAGGGGGACTATGGCAGAGGGCGCTTTACAACTCCGCAGTTCAGGGCGTACTTAGTGCAATCCTTTCGGCGATCCTCGGGTTTCCATTGGGGGTGTTTCTGGGAAGATACACAATGAAGAATGGAAGCCTCATTCGTTCCATATTGATTCTGCCATTCTTTCTCCCCTCAATAGTCGTTGTGACGGCATTTATATCAACTTTCGGGGGATCTTCCACCTTGGGCGGAATCTACCCTTCATTCAGGGTTTTTTCCACAGGTCTTACCGGAATTGTGGCAGTCAACACCTTTTTCAATGCACCACTGGTAGCTTTCCTAACTTCTGGTGCCATTGAGAGGGCAGATGTTACGCTTGAAGAATCTGCTTCAACACTAGGTGTGCGATCACCTGCCATGTTCAGGCATATATGGGGAAGAAACGGAATCCTTGCAGCCCTTTCAGGAGGGCTTATCACATTTCTCTATTCCTTTGCAGGTTTCACTGCTCCTCTGGTAATTGGAGGACCATCAAACTTCACAGTCGAGGCATGGATCTATTTTTTAGTGAAAACGCTCTCGAACATCCAGCTTGGAGTTCTGTTCTCTCTTATGCAGAGCCTCATACTGATTGTTCCGGTCACAATCTACCTTGTGATTTGGTCGAAGGAACGCAGGGTGACTACTGCATTTGCCCGTCCTACAGGGTACAGGAGGGAGAGGGGGATCTTTTATTTTGTGGGTCTTTCATATCTGTCAATATGTTTTCTGTTGGAAATCACCATCCTTGGCTCGCTGGCGGTGGAATCACTCACATTTGGCCGTGCAGGTCATATTAGCCTGAATGGTTACAGTTTGCTATTCAGCGGGATCATAACTAACGCTTTTGGAATATCCCCACTGCTGCCATTCCTGAACACTATCTTTTATGGCATTCTAACCTCCCTTATTGTAACCCTATTGGGAGCTCTATGGATAACAGGTAAGAGGAGAGCCAGAATCCGACCCGACACCCTACTGGACTCTGCCCAGTTTATTCCTCTGGTTATACCTTCCATAGTCATGGCACTGTCAATTTCTATTGCATATGGAAGCAATTTCCCCAGCAGCCTGACCTGGGTTCTGATAATAGCCGTGCAATCAGCAGCTGCTATACCTGTGGTGATGAGGATAATCTCATCAGGTTTTGCTTCCATACCTGACAGTTTGTGGGAAGCAGCTTCAACGATCAATGGCAATGCATTCTTTGAAGTGGAGTTGCCACTTGCGGGCTCGACAATCGTGACTGCCCTGATGTTCGGATTTGCGATAAGTGTTGGGGAATTCACCGCAACCAACTTCCTGTCTACTTATACATTCATGCCCATAAGCGTGGAAATATATGTCCTCCAGTCCCAGAGGCTGCTTGCCGCTTCATATGCACTTGGGACGATACTTCTTGTTTTGAGCGTCATATTCTTTTACTTTATCCAGAGAATTGGGAGGAGCTTTGAGACAATACGTTGAGGTAGATTCTCTTACGAGAAGATACGATAATTTTCTCCTTGACAAGATATCTTTCAAAATGGACGAGGGGACTGTGTTTACCCTGATGGGATCCAGCGGCTCCGGAAAGACCTCTCTACTCAGGAATGTGTGCGGCCTTGACAGGTCGGACAGCGGACGAGTGTACGTGAACCAGAAAGATCTAACCGAAGTTCCGACCAATCTTCGAAATATAGGGCTGATTTTCCAGGACCTTGCCCTCTTTCCACACATGTCTGCATTTGACAACATTGCCTTTGGACTTAGATCCAGGAGGCTAGACAGGCGAACCATTGATGTGAAAGTTGAGGAGATGGCAAGAAAGCTGGACATTGCGGGGTTACTGGAACGATACCCGTCGGAGATTTCCGGTGGAGAAAGGCAAAGAGTTGCCCTCGCGCGGTCCCTGGTAGTCGAACCTTCCCTGCTTCTCATGGATGAACCCCTCAGTTCACTTGACCCTCAGCTTAGACTCAGGGTCAGGGGAGAACTGAAGGCACTCATCAAACAGTTGTCGCTGACCATTATCTACGTTACGCATGACCTTGAAGACGGGCTTTACCTTGGAGACAGCGCAGGTTACATGAGTAATGGGAAACTAATTGAGGTCGACACTGCGGAGAAGATCTACTCGAGCCCCAGATCCTCAGAGTTGGCCTTATTTCTGGGTTACAATCTGCTGGAGATTGATGGCAGGAAGCTGGCAGTTCACCCGAGGGATATTATAATGAGCATGGAGAACCCAGTTATGCGTGGAACCGTGAAGAGCTTTGGTTTTGAGGGTGCGGATGTTCGTATAGACATTGTTTTGGAAGACGGCCAGTATATGACTGCGCTTGTACCGTACGGGGAAGCTATGGAAAAGTTAGGTTATGGAATGACTCTCGGTTTCACCATAGCAAGGAAACTGGATCTCAAGGAGTAAAATATTCCTGTATCCGGATAAGCCAGTAACTCACAAATTATTTATCATGGGATCTTATCACAGGTCGCAATCAGGCAGAGGGTTTGTGGATCGCCAGACGATCGATTTCGCCACTGTCTTAGGGTGTATTTCAATGTCGTTGAACGCGGAAAATAAGACCAGCGAACCTCTCAGGAACATTATTAGCGGACTCCTTGAGGTTTCACGAAACAGTAACGCTCCATTCTGGAGAGATATTGCAGAGAGACTTGTAGCAGGGAGGAGAAGGTACGCCAGCGTAGATGTTGGTAAGATCGAAAGACTCGTCTCTGACGGGGACACCGTTGTTGTACCAGGTTCAGTGCTTGCAGGGGGTTACCTCCAGAAGAAAGTTACAATCTCTGCCTTCCGGGCTTCACCAGCTGCAATCAAGAAGATTGAACTGGGTGGCGGTAGCTTCAAGGGGCTCAATGAGCTAGCGAAGGAAAACCCCAAGGGGACAAACATCAAAATCATAAGGTGAATCAAATGCTATACATAGACGCGGACAACTCAATATATGGGCGGCTTTCATCATATGTCGCGAAGACTCTTCTCAACGGGGAGGAAGTCGTAATAATCAACGCAAACAATGTGGTGATTACTGGATCCAGGAAGTGGATACTGGATCATTTCAAGACCGAAAGGGATGTGGGAAGTGTGAGGATGGGTCCTTATTATCCACGTACTCCGAATTCTATCCTCCGGAGATCCATAGGACAGATGCTACCAAAGAAGAAGACAAAGGGAAAAGAGGCGCTGGCAAGGTGCATGGTTTACGCCGGAAAGCCGGCTGCTTTCAAAGACGTCCAGTTCACGAAGGTGGAAGAAGCTCAGAACAACAAGATGAGTGGTTATCTCACCCTGAAAGAGGTTTCTTCGATTCTGGGATATAAGGTGAAGTAACTTGAAAAACATAATTATGACCTCGGGTAAGAGAAAGACTGCGGTTGCAAGGGCTACTACAAGGAAGGGAAGCGGGCTCTACACAATAAACGGCACCCCGGTACAAATATATCCTGTTCCACTGCTTCGCGAGAAGATAATGGAACCTATAGTTCTCGCAGGGGAAAAGGCAAACAGTATCGACATCGCAGTGAAGGTCAGGGGAGGTGGTCCAACAGGTCAGGCAGACGCCTCCAGGACAGCAATTGCGAAAGGGATAGTTAAGTTCCTGAACGATGACACTCTTGAAGATGCATTCAGGCAGTATGACAGGACTATGCTTGTAAACGACATAAGAAGGAAGATGCCAAAGAAGCCAGCCGGTAGAGGCGCAAGGGCTAAGAGGCAGAAGTCATATAGGTGAGAACAGATGATTATACCCGTAAGATGTTTCAGTTGTGGAAAGGTCATTGCCTCTGACTACGAGAAATACAAGGAAAGGATAACGGAACTCAAGTCAAAGGGAGAATCTATTGAGGCCAGCAACGTCGAGGCAATACTCGACGAACTTGGCCTTGAGCGATATTGCTGCAGGCGAATGATCATATCTCACACTGATTTGATAGACGAGATAATACCATTCTCGTGAATGGGACCGTGGGGTAGCTTGGTATCCTACCAGCTTGGGGTGTTGGTGACTTGAGTTCAAATCTCAGCGGTCCCACCATATTTATGGGGATATAGCCGAGCCGAAAATAATTAACTCTCTGTACAGTGATTAGCTGATACAATTAATAATTCCACTGCAAGTTGTTGTAACTGTTATGGAACTGATCATTTCCATTTCTTCTCAGCACAAATAAAATAAAGTCCCCTCCGCGATTCATACGCCTATTATAGTGTGTAATTCAATATTAGATCTTGTCCATGATTTAGATGAGGGAAATGAAATGGATTTTTAAACCATGTCTGTTCGTTTCAAGGTTTCCTGAACATGACACTTTATATCTGGGAATTGAGTCGATTGTGTTAGATTAAGTTATATTAACAATGGAAAAGATGCTTGCATCTTATATTGATGAATGACCGAAATCCACCAATTAGGCTGCCCGGTTTTTTCTTGCCGGAAGGAAAGTTCCGCGCAAGTTATCGTGTATCTCGTTTCTGAGAACGTGATAATTGTGGTAACTGCGCCAATATATGCGCGGAGGACCACACATTGCAAACAGGATGGTGCGGCTATTACAATACTAATGAATTCATTATCAAGCTGAAATGCAAGGTCTGCGCTCCGAAGGTATGACTGAACTATTGACCCCACGGATTTCGCTTAATCATGCCCTCGATATCATTGCCAACAGCGAACTAAGCAGGAATGAACATTGCTATCGTGCCTAACATCGTCAGGATGTGCTGCTTGATCATCTAGAACCTATGTGTTAACACCACATTGACAAAAAATATAGGACTATGTTAACCGATTAACCGGCTGCTCATTTATTGTATATCCCTGTAAATCTTCTTAAATTTCGCAAATCTGAACTTATTTATCATCACTGGTAGACAACGGTCTCGGATCATACCCTAATAATAGTTTCGAGTACTGGGAAATTAATCACCAATAACTTAAGTACTGGACCCCATTCGTAGCCTATGTCGAGAATGATCACCCTCAATATGTACATGACACTGGACGGCTTTGGAGAATTTCCTGAATATCCAGGGTCAGAAATAGAAGAGGATGAACCAAGCGACTTCTGGAAAGAGTTATGGATAAGCAGATACGACTCTGTAGATACAATCATTTTTGGAAGGAGATCGTATGAGGGTCATGCACAGGTTCATGCTCTGTCCAAGAGGAAGCCAACTGACCCAAAACACCTCTACGACTATTCACGTTTTCTTGAAAGATGCAAACTTGTTGTGTTCAGCAATACACTCCAGAAGGCTACTTGGGGGAATACCAGAATAATGAAAGGAGATCTCACGGATCAAGTCGAAAAACTAAAGAAGGAGCCAGGTAAGGATATAATTGCGGAAGGTGGCCCATCTCTTGCACACGATTTTATAACAAGGGGGCTAGTTGATGAGTACAGGATATTCGTGATGCCTGTTATCTACGGGAAAGGCCCACATTACTGGGGAACAATGCCAAAACAGGAAACTCTGCAACTGATGGATGTAAAGAAGATGCCGCACGGTGAAATTATTATCCGCTATAGAAGCCTGAGATAGAATACGGTCGCCGTCAAGGGCCAGTGGATATTTTCCTGCACATGCTTCCGCATTGGATCTTCACGCAGTAATCCTGATTATTGTCCAGAATTGTTCAGGCTTAATCCGAGAAATATGCAAAATTTGCCTTTCCGTGAAAGTAGGGGCATCATACAGATGATTCTCATTCCACGCCGAGTTCACCGTTTAATTATCGTCTCTAATTCTATTCGGGGAAGTGGTAATCCTTATACGAATTCAGAAAAGTGTTCATAGGCTTCACGCTTCCTTTGGTATCTAAAGAAATGAAGGGTATGACAGAAAATGAGGAATAAGATAAAATAGAGTTTAGACTGTTCTACCTGCCAGGTGCAAATTAGATGGAGGCCATTGACAAGCGAATTATTTACTACCTGCTAAGGGATGGCAGGATGTCGCAAAAGAAAATTGCGGAAGAACTTGGCATATCTCCTCAGGCTTTGAACTACAGGTTAAGTAAGCTTGTAGAGAATGGCCAGATTAAGCGCTTCGCTCTCCACATTGCACCGGAATTCCTTGGCAGAACCCACGGTTTTGCAGCATTCAGGACAGATATGGACTACGAGGAGAATATATTCTCGAGATTCAAATGCCTCGAGGAAATCACAATCTTCGGATTTCATGGCAATGAGAAAATGGACTTGAATAGTGCCATGGAAAAAGCATATCAAAAACTGGGAAAACCCATTATGAATTATACTCCGCCTCCCAACCAAGAGGTCAGGAACGTGGGCGAGACTGACAGGAACC
>JAKAFX010000007.1 GCA_021817735.1 Thermoplasmata archaeon
CCCATGGCTCGTGAGACTGAACCCAAATATCCGTTACAAGACTAGAGGAAACGGGGCTGTTGTTGTTGAAATTGGAAGGCCAGGCGAAGTGGATTCTGCAGTCCTTGAAGAACTGCCAGACGAAGAATATTATGAAGCATTTCAAGGAGTCATTGAATTCGTACTCGACCTTGTTTCCAGGTACTCAGTGACATCGGATAATACGAATCCCGGGGTGGTGTTCTCCAGGAGAAAACTTCCTGGTAAGCTTTACAGGGACGCACTATACAGGGAGATCTCCATTGACGAAGTGAAGGAACTGTTGAAAACAGAAGGTGCACTTTACCACACAGGAGGAAATGGGAGAGGAATCATCGGGGCATCGGCCGCAATAGCATGGCCTGGATCCAGGCATACATATGAAGCCATCAATTATTTCTATCCGCACGGTAGACAAAGAGGATTGGACGAAAAGATGTCCATAGCAGGAGAGGTCAATATGGCCCGCGGGACATTTGACTCCATTGATAATCGTAACAGGAGGGCAGCCATTTTCCCAAAAGAGAGGACTCCTGTGGTTTATGGGATCAGGGGGATAGACCCGGAAAGCATCCAGAAAATTGCTGAATACATTAACACGAAATATTCCATTGAAAGCGAGATGATCACCGTTTTCAAGAGTAACCAGGGTACTGATGATCATATCGTGAGCGATCCGGTAGTGCTCGACGAGTTGGGGTCCTACTCGGTAAGATGCAGGGTGGCTGAAGTTCCCCACTCGGGAAATGGAGGGCACTATTTTTTTAAAGCAATGCACAAAGGTGAACCAATCAACTTTGCTGCTTTCGAGCCAACCAAGGAATTCAGGTCGCTGGTCAGGCGGCTTGTTCCAGGGGATCTGATGGTTGGATTTGGTTCATATCTCGACAAGACCATCAACCTCGAGAGGCTGAGCCTTGAGTCAGCTGCTGTTGTTTACATGAGGAATGCGCCGCAATGCAGCAAATGCAGAAAACCCATGTCCAACCACGGTTCTGGTGATTTCAGGTGCAGGTCATGCGGTACGGCTGATCACATTCCAAGCTATTCCAAGATCGAAAGGGACCTCCTGGAGGGTGATTATGAAGTGCCAGTTTCTGCGAGAAGGCACCTGTCGATGCCGCTTGTCCTGAAAGAGGGGGGAAGACTGCGTATATGATCTGCATCACCGGGGTACCAGGAACTGGGAAATCTACCATTTGTCGTATGCTGAACAACGAAGGAATTGAATGCACTCCTCTCGATCAGGTGGCACGTAATTCTGGATGTATCGATGGCGATTCTGTCGATATAGATTGCCTCCGCTCATGTGTTAATGGCGATCAAGGTTGTGTAGAATCACATTACTCGCATTTACTGAAATGCGATCGTGTCATAATCATGACAGCCAGCGAAGACCAACTTGTTTTGAGGCTAACCCATAGGGGCTACACCCTTGAGAAGATCGACGAGAATATTGCAGCCCAGAGAGCAGATACGATATATTATGAAGCACTGGAGGGTCTCCCGTCATCCAGGATATTCAGGGTTTCAAATGACGATGGAATGCTGGATGCTGCATATCAGAGGGTAAAGGCAATTATATCAGGCAAGGTTTAATAATCCGTCAATTCCTTTAACCGGCATGGAACAGAGCAAGCGTCCCGGCCAGGAATACGCACAGCGGCTCTCAAGCCCATTCATGCGCTTTAAGCCTGACGCTATTTCAGCAGCTTCGCTTGTCATAGCATTCGTATCTGCGTTCCTTTATTTTCTTGGTGGGTTTTACCTCATCCCAGCAGTAATCGGGATAATTGTCGCTTCTTTTTTCGATGCAGTGGATGGGGAAGTTGCAAGAAGAAGAAATCTGCAGTCTCTCAGGGGGGATTATGTTGACCACGTGATAGACAGGTATGTCGATGTCGCCCTGATCCTTGGGATAGGCTTCAGCCCGTACGGGAATCCTGTTGTGACCGTCTTCGCCCTGAGCGGGATAATGCTCACCTCGTACCTGGGCACACAGGCCCAGGCAGTTGGCCTAAAGAGGGACTATGAAGGAATCATGGGCAGAGCAAACAGGCTGGTCATGATCATAATAATGGGGATTGTGCAAATCATCCTCCCTGCAAGTTACCCAATATACTGGTTGAACTTGACGCCGAGCCTCGTGCTCCTGCTCATTCTGGCCATTGGCGGACATGCCACTGCTGTAAGAAGGGTCTACAGAGCCTTGGAAAAGCTCAAGTGATCAGTGCTTTAATGCACCCATTACCTTTTCCATGAGGCGCCTTGCATCGCCTTCGTCCCTCGTATTGACATAAACCCTTACTATGGGCTCTGTTCCTGATGGCCTTATAAGCGCCCAGCCTTCGTCAAAGAATATCTTGAGCCCGTCTGTTTCATCACGCCTGCACGCAGGAAATGAATCAACAGCAAGCTTTCTCATCTTATTCCAGGGTTTACCTTCTGTCTCGATGGATTTCTTGAGCAGGACGTACCTGGGAAGTTCTCCAACAAGGGTTGAAAGTGGCTTGCCAGTCTTTGCCATTATGTCCAGTATTTTGGCTACAGTCATCCCCCCATCCCTGCAGTACTGGTTATCCCCGATTATCACTCCGCCATTCTCTTCACCACCAAGCCTTGCTTGCCTCTCTATCATTGTCCGTGCCACGATTGGGGCCCCCACTCTGGTCTTTACAAGATTTAGAGATTTCTCTCGGCATACTTCGTCGATAATATCTGAGGAACTTACCGGTGTGACTATGGTATCCCCGCTTCCTGCCATATGTTTTATCACTAGTGCAAGGGTATTTTCACCTTCAACAAAGTTGCCTTTCTCGTCAATGAAGACTGCCCTGTCGGCATCACCATCATGAGCAACACCGAGATCAAATCTTCCAGATTTCATTACCTGCATAAGTTCGGCCAGGTTCTCGGGCCTTGGTTCGGCATTTCTCGAAGTGAAAAGTCCATCAGGATTGGAATTGAGGGATACTACCCTGCAGCCAAGCCGCGTGAGCAGGGCTGGTGAAGTGCTGTAAGCTGCTCCGTTGCCGGTGTCAATTACCACTTTGAAATGCCTTGATCGGATCCTGTCAGCATCCACTAGGGACACAAGATTCTCTACATACCTTTCACCCTGATTATGGTCCCTAAGGAGCGTTCCGATGCCAGTCCACTCCGATTTCCTGAAGGTGGAGGAGAAGTAGAGTTGCTCGATCGCAGCTTCGTCTTCGCTCCTCAATTCTGTACCGTCTGAATCGATGCATTTGATGCCGTTGAACTGTGGGGGGTTGTGAGATGCCGTGATGACCACCCCGAACCTGCCAGTGTTCTTGCAGTAAAGCTGGAGTGCAGGAGTTGGTATTACGCCGAGGTCCACTACGTTCTTCCCAGTGGACATGATTCCAGCAGAGACCGCAGACCCGACGAAATCACCTGAACGTCTTGTGTCACGGGCCAGGGCTATAATCTCACCCTTTGCAAAAGAACCTATTGCAGCACCTATTCCCGAGCAGAAACTGAAAGTCAGGAGCTCGTTTGGAATTCCTCGAATGCCATTGGTTCCAAATAGCTTCCTGGATTCACCACTTTTTCTCTCTGACATCGTTCTGGTGATAATCTGCCGCATTATAATTTCATTCACAATGAACCTGCCCTGGTTACCCGTTAAGTTTCTCTGTGTACTATAGTATATAAAGAGCGGTTGAGGCTAGAATCGTAAAAAGCCTATTACTTTACAAGCCTTACCTGAGTTATGGGCATAAGTTTCGGCTCTGAGTGCTACATTTCTCCAAGTTCCGTTTTTTCAGGTCAAGTCAGCATAGGTAACAGGGTTGCGATACTCCATAATGCGGTTCTCAGGGGGGACTACAACCGAATTGAGGTAGGAGACGACAGCAACGTCCAGGATAACGTGTCAATACATGTCGAAAGGACGAACCCCTGCTTAATTGGGAAAGGCGTTTCCATAGGTCATAACGCAATCGTACATGGTTGTGTGATCGAGGATAATGTGCTGATTGGCATGGGTGCAATAATAATGAATGGTTCCAGGATTGGAAAGGGTAGTGTAATTGGTGCGGGGACGCTTCTCACGACTGGGTTCACATGCCCTGAAAATTCTCTTGTGGTGGGCAGTCCAGGAAAGATAATCAGGAGCGGGCAGGACATCGCAGATATGGCTAGAAAAAACGCAGACTCCTACTCCACTCTTAGGCAAAGATATATCTCAGGCGAGTTTGATGTAGTAATTGGCCATCGATAGTTAAATTAGAGTTCGGACAATGATAGCCATGTTGACTGATTCCTGCATCACTGAAGGGGATGGTTATCCATAGCAACTGAGGGTTCTTCAAGGCAGAGCAGAGTATCTAAGAAGATCTCATCAATCATATACGACATCAACTACGCTGATCAGGAGCAACCTTTCGACAAGAACTTCCATAAGCTTCAGGAGAGCCTTGAGGCTTTTGTCAAGTCCGGAGAAGACAAGCCAGACAGCAACCTGGTAGAGTCCATTAAGCTATTTTTCGAGAACCAGTCCATTGCAACGGACAAGAAAGTCAGGATCATTGACATCCTGAAGAAAAGCCAGAACCTCAATTTTCTCGCAGTCGTGCTCGAAGTTAACCTCTTCATAAGTTCTGGGCTGAAAAAGGAGGCTTTTGACAGACTGGTCACGGATCCAAGGTTCCGGACTTACGATGGAACGGTGAACATGCTTGCTGGTTCTCTCTCCTCTGACGATGATTTCCCAAGGGGTGCCACATTTCTGTCAGAACTAGGAGTCTTCAGAGAAGAAATCTTTCTGAAGACGCTTGAGCTGACCCAGGACCCAGCATTCTGGGAAAAGATAACCAACAACTTCAAGATCTCAGGGAAGAACGCAGATTACCTGGATTTCCTGGAGTTCAAGCTGATCCATCTCCGGAACAACTCTACCCTTCAGGAATTTGTAAAAGCGCTCTCTGAAGAAGGAGATTGCCAGAAGGTCACAGAAAAACTTGCACCTCTGCGCATCGACCGGATCACGGAAATAGATGATCTCCTGAGCCTTGCCAAATTGTTTGAACATTGCAAGGATTTTGAAAATGCACTGAAGGCAGCCAGGGGAGCTATGGCAAACGACCCAACACGATTCGAGTCCAGGCTGAGCCTTGCAAGGATACTCTCGGTCATTGGGCGGGATGCAGAGTCATACAAGATCCTGCAGGAACTCCACAGGGACTATCCAGACAACAAGGAAGCGCTGAAACTCTTGGTACAGGAAGCATATGCCTGCGGCGAGTATGGACAGTTCATGCAATTTGTCTCCGAGATGCGGCCCGGAGACGTCTCACTTTCTGACTTGGAACACAAGATCGACTCCGAAATAAGGGAATCAAGGTATGACGACGCAGAGAGAGATATAAGGGAGGTTCTGAGCAGCTACCCGATCGACCTTAACGTTATTCGGATGAAACTTAAGCTTGAGATAACGCTCGGAAAGGAAAGCGAAGCAATGGAAACAGCGAAACAACTCCTTGCTATCGACCAGAATGACCGGGAGGGTGCCGAATACATACTCAGAGGGCTATATGAGAGGAAAGAATTTGCGCAGTTTATTGAAACATTTCAGCAGATAGGTTATCGTTCTGAAGAAATAATCTCGATGTTCGCTGCGGCACTACTTAACACAGGTGATTTGAGGGAAGCCACAGACGTAATGAAATCTTCACCTGGCATACTTTCAAGAGGGCAGTTCTTAGACGCTGTTTTCCGGAACTGCAGGGTAGAAAATAGCCTCCTTGAGATAGAAACTGCCACAGGATCAATGAGGGAACATTCCAGAAATTTTGACATAGTTTCAGATTTTCTTAGGGGTTTCTCCGTATTCGATTTATCTGAACTAGTAAAGGCAGCGAATGGATCAGCATCAGTGGCTATTGGATGGATAGCGTGTCTCGTGGGGATAGACTTCAAGTCAAGATCCGTACCAGGAGAACTTGAGGAGATGATGTCTAAGCCTATTTTTGCTGGACTGAGAATACTCACAAAGACGATCATGGATATATACGCTGGAAACTACAGGGAGGACATCAGGGACTCAGCATTCTTCATGTATCCAGTCAGCACTGTTTTACTTGATCTGGGCAGGATTAATGATGCCCAGGCAAAGATCGAGGAGTCATACGACAAGAGAAATCCGGATCCCTTCTATTTCTACGTAACGTCAAGGCTTCAGGCTTCCTTGAATGATTACGCAACTTCCTTAAAATCTATAAGGAAAGCAATTTCTACACTGAGAAACAACAAGTTTATCAATCACTCCGTGGAAATTTCTCTCAAGGCAGAAGATCGCAACTCCCTGATTTGGTCTTTGGGTGAGCTAAAGGAAATGGGAAGGACGGAAGGATTTCCCGCGGGTCCAGTTTACCAATATGCTGACAGGAATAAGGACAACCAGGTACTGCAACTGGCTTTCGAGGTACTTGAACACGTTGATAGCAATGATGTATGGGTAAATCGTACAAAGAGGGACTGGTTCCTGCAGAGTGGCATGGATAATGAGGCAATGCCGCTCTCCGTGAGGATCGTAAACAGCAAGGACCTAAAACCGGAAGACATTTCACTGCACTCAGACATCCTGGTTAAATTGGGAAGAGCGGAAGATGCCGCTGATTTCTTGGAATCAAGGGCAAGCCAGGATCAGGATCTGATGATAAAGCTGGCAGGCATATTGATGCAACTTAAGAGGTTTAGTGATGCTGCAGCCTGGTATTCAAAACTCGATCTGTCCGCAGCTTCAAGGGCAACTCTATCTCAGATGTGCGTCGCCCTGATGGAAACCGGCGATTTCACCAGGGCAAGGGCTCTGATAGATACCTACAGCCTGGGTAGTCTCATGCTTGGGAAACTCTACCTCAAGTCTAGGAACACTGCTGGCGTCAAGACCGTCCTTGCAGACCTGGACATATCTGACGCATTACAGGCCGAACTTGTCAACGAAATAGCTATCGAGATGTTCCAGAATAGCGAAGTGAGGTCAATCATAATAGAAATCTACAAGAAGACTGGGTCAACTGCGCTGGGAAATACTATTGCTGGCCTTCTTGAGAATTCCGGGAAACTGGAAGAAGCAGTGGCCATAAGGAAAGCCATATACAGGAAACATCCCGAGGACTTCCAGAACCTTTGCAGGCTGGCGGATGACTACACAGAGCAGAAGATGTTCAGCGACGCAGTCACTCTAATAAGAAAATGGCTGAAATCATATGGAGATAGCAAGGACTTTGGAAAAGTGCTGTCCAAACTCATTGAACTTTATTTCAACAAAGGATTCCATGAAGAGGTTATCTCGGTATTCGAGTCATTCAAGGAGGTTCCGGATTCAAAAACCCTATTGCATGTGGTGAGAAGTTACATGGAGATCCAGGAATACGAGACTGCCGACTCCCTTCTTGGGAAATACCAGGATGTTCTCATCGACACCGATCTCTATAAGGAACTAACTGAGGAAATGGCACTCAGAAAGGACTTCTTCGAGATAGTCAACCTTACCAGAAGGCTGCTGATGACAGAGTTCAAATTGGGTAGAACACTGGAGGCGCCAGAGGCGGTATCCCTAGCGGAGATCCCCATAGATAAGGTTGACCTAGTTTACCAGTTCCTTGGCGAGACACAATACTTTGAGGACGTAAATGAAAGCAAGTACGAGATGCTTTCTGCTGAAACAATCCAAAGGGCTGTAAAGAGGAAGAACCTTACATCTATCCACGAACTGAAGATCAACATTGTGTACGGTGTTATGCAGCGCCCCAATGTCCTGGTGGCGAAGAACATATATCTCTACGTGAAAAACGCAATCGAGAAAAGATGGAAAATTTCAACTGAGAACCAGGAACTCAACAGGCTGCTTAGGATCGCCCTGAAGGCTGGTCTAAAGGCAGAGCCATTGCAGGTGGCTTATGAACTGGGAATAGGAATCACGCAGGCTATGAAAGTCATCACTCTGATGGAACACGTGGCGAGAATCGGCGGCGGGTCCTGAGTGAACATAATTAATCAGTTTGACAGGGAGGAAGCCCGCGACATAGGGATCAGCGTACTTGCACTCTTTGTGGGAGTGTCTGTTATTATTTTCATGAGATATCCTAGGGGTATCTTTTCTACAGCCAACCTTGCATTTTTTAGTGTAGCGACCGCAGCAGTGACAGTGTTTACTGGATTCCTCATACACGAACTCGCCCACAGGCAGGTAGCCAGGTACTATGGAGGAACAGCAAGATTCAGGAAATGGGATATCGGTATATTCATGGTACTGCTAACCAGCCTTGTGGGCCTGCTTTTCGGAGCAACAGGGGCAGTTTACTTTTCCGGGGTTTACGATAGGAAACAGGTAGGGATAATCTCGATTTTCGGACCGTTGACCAACATGTTCTCCGGGATTCTGCTGATTGTTGGTGCGCTCCTCGCTTCCGGGTCATACTTTATTTCAGGGATGCTTATGTTTGCCGGTCAGCTCAACCTGTGGTTCTGTTTATTCAACCTTATACCAGTATGGCAGCTTGACGGCGCAAAGGTCTTTGCGTGGAGCAGGGAGGTGTTTGTGGTCATATTCGCTGTAGCAATTCTTCTCTTCGTTCTCACATCTGGTTACCTGGTTTTCTGAATGGGCAGGCATCAGCCAAGAAACCAGGAGCGAGTCACATCATCTCTCAGCGGTGAAAGGAAGAATATGGTACTTTCTCCGATGTCAATGTTGTACTTTATCGAGAATTCGGCCTCAACCCTTCCTCCAAGGATGATTTCATGAGACTTCTTGAACCTGGCCCAAGATGGATCAGAGGGCTTGAGTATAACACCTATGAAAAACGGGGTATCAGATGCAACAAACGTGTTCCCCAGCAAAACGCTTGAGTTTTTTGATTCGGGAAATATGAGTCTTATCGTCACCTGTGGTAATTTCCAGGGATATGAAAAAGGTTCCACATTTGTGGCATAAACGGGGGGAAACCATAGTTCATCTTGAGCCAAGGACGCCCGTATGCATTCAGGCAGCTATGCCGATATTGTTCTGCTGGAAATATCACATTCTTTTTTCTTGTCGACTCAGTAGTTTACCGCATGGAATAGAAGTTCATACTGTTATACCCATTTTGGCATTACGGAATGATGTAATATGGGTATTACTGCTAGGAAAGAGATAAGGGCGAATGGTGCTGTGTACTACAAAGCATACGATGTGAAGCGTGTGAATGGAGAAGTTGTTCAGAAGTAATGGGATATATCGGCAAGTCACCCAACTCCACCAAGGAGATTGAACCCGGTGTCTTATTGCGCCATGTGGAAAAACTGGTGAAAAAAACAATGAGCTGGGAGGATATCAACAGTATACTGAAGAAGATGGGCACAGAATACGGTGCATGGCCTATCACCAGGATTATAATTAATCTCGCAAACTGTCCAGAGACGCGTGAAACATTTCAACACCTGCCAATATACATGTTCCAGAGTTTGATCTTTCCATCCCAGGAACTTATGTTTCAGGGTCAGGGGATACTTCAGAGCTGAATGCAAAGGCCTCAATGGTACAAAGGATAGATCTGTTAGGCGACATAAGTTTCTCACACAGAGCATAAGGCAAAATATCCAGGATCAGATCAATTGTGGAACATTTACATACGTTCATGAATAGGATGTTCCACTTTGCTCATGTCACGATGATTAACAGTGCAGAGGGTAAGAGTAAAGACATACTTCACGCAATATGCTACAACATGATGAGGTCGCGCTATCTGGATCGGGTAGCGCGAGATATGGACATTTTTTAAGGAAAAAAGGGAAAATACAGGTAAAACACCCATTATACAAGTAAAATAATTCGAATTAGGTCAATTTCTCAGTAAGATTGCCATTGATCTAGGTATATTCTTAGGTTATGGGAAAACCTACCATGCTCTAACAAAACGGGGGGGGGTCGTGAAAAAGGTTATGATGTAGGTTTTTTGAAATCCTCAATAATGGCAAATAGTCCAAGTACCTGTGAAACAACGGACAAACTACCCCTGAAAGCACTGTTCCGCATACTTCAGACTCTACTTTCAGCTGGAACAAATGGTCCCTTTCGACACATGAAAGAGCGGAGTCAAATGCCGGAGAATCTAAAATTGGGGTAGGAGTATGAATTGGCGAAACGGAACCCGAGGATAGGAATCATAATGCGTCCTTCAAATTTTCCAATGGACTACTGCATTACATTACGTTAACGCACGGGCGAGGGTATCTACGCCCCATGACCCGCGATTACTTCAAAGCTAAAGTAGAAACTAACTGGAGTGATGTTCTCGAGCACCCTGTATATGCCATATTCTTCGTATGTCAAGATGTTGAATGACAATGTATATGAATAGTTGCCTATTTGCGGGGTAAAAGAAAGGTTACCGTTATCCGACAGTACCACCGGATCGAAGTATTGAATTATTATGCTCTGGGGGTTTCCTGATGAGTTGTAATCTACATTCATCTGTGGTCCTTTCAGTGGAAGTCCTTCAGTCGCATTCGAATTTCCGGTGAGATAGATATTATTGATAGAAGTTGAAAGTGCGCCATGAAATTCGGCATAGGCACTTCCCTCTAAACATATCATAGAATAGATAAACAGCATAGTTGAGGATTTACTGACGCTTGGATTTCCTATATTGTGAAAGTTAGAAAGATTCACGGTTCTGCAGAAATCATCGAAGGGAACATAGTACTCGGTAAAGTAGGTCAGACTTATCCCAGATACGTTTATGTGGATCACGCGAAAATCGAAATTAGCATTGGCATGTCCATCAATGTACCCAGACTTAATATGGCTTAAGTAAGAGTTTCTTGTAGTCATCAATGAGTACGATGCTGGAATATTAGTGAATACTGCAGGCAGTATCACGATCATCGCGACAGCCACCACAATGAACGAAAACAATTTCTTCTTTCTTCGTGGGATCATTTTTCCTCACGAAACAGCTATGCCTATGGGTTCAAAGATCGTAAATCCCATTGTTGGGTAATTGTTACTGCTATCATACGGATAAGCAGCTTCTATATAATAATGGGAGGAGTATCCCAAATATTCAAGTACCGCGTTATTGGAATTATAGCTGCTTCCTGGACCATATCTGAACCCTATTTGTGCCTGAAAGGAAAACAAGTACACAGGTTTGTAACTTGGCCAGTACCACGGGCCGTACTGATCGTTTAAGTATGTGAAGCCATTATCTCCAAACAAAGCACTGCTAGCATTGCCACCTGAATAAATCGTGTTAGTACTCGTTCCCCAAGAATAAGGCCCAGGGCTTTGAAAGAATATTGGCCCAAAGGCCGCCATGGCGATGGCGGCAGGTATTGTATCGGGATTGGTTGCGAAAGCAGCAGCCATGGCGTAATAAAGCGACTCAGCATATGGCTGTCCGCTCCAGGAACCGTTATTTACCGCCTGCCATGATGCACTATTAAAATTCGTATCTAGCATATCTAAAGATGAACTATCGCCGATCGAATCCCCCCACCAATAGAACTTTTGTTCATAAGCCGATACCCAGTAATACTGCTTTGAAGGTTGCCCAAATCCCGTGGTAAATGTCATGAAATCTGATACAGATTGAGGCTCAGAAGTATTTGGGCCAGAGGCAACTTGCTCTACCACATCCCCGATGTATGACTGATCTGGAGTAAAAACCTGGTAGTAAGTATATGTATCTGGCGGGTTAGATATCTGATTATTCCCATAACTTATTGGCATTGCGGTGAATATATTGATTGGATAACTTGGAAAACTAGAGTAGGCAACTCCATCGCCTTCAGGGCTCGAGGCTGCGAATCCGAGGTACGAGCCTGGTCGTGAACTCCAAGTAATAGATGCCGTAGAAATCCCGTAGACCTCTTCAGACCCAATAAACGCTAAAGTATGGCTCTGGGAGACTATATAGAAATCAACTGTTGCTGAATAGTACCCCCCCATGCTTCCGATCTGAGCCTTCACTGTTATTGGGGTGTAAGCAGAAAATGTAGTTACTGTTGGCGAGCCTGTATATTCGTAATCAACACTACTTATTGAAACAGGCGTTGGCCCTCCTCCCCCTCCACATCCGCATATAACCATCAGCGGCTTCAGAACGGGATCAATGAAATACGAGGAATGACTGGATAATAATACAGGCCCGAAAGAGAGAGCAATTCTATTCCCAGATAAGGATGAGTTCAAGAGACCGTCTTCGAAAATAGGATACTGTGTCCTCCATGAAAGTTGGCTCGTTGAGTCACTTATTCTCCATACATAGTTACTGATTGGAACAGGTCTGTTATAAACGCCGATAGCGTTCGTGTTCAGTTCAGAGTTTATGAATCCATGTTCAACAACATAATTGCTGTGTGGTTCATTGATTGAATATATGGCGACAATCGTTCTGTTATTGGAATTATTGTTTTGAATTGAAAGGCTCATATCTAACTTATTTCCGTTTAGTGAATATATTTCACCAACATCGAATCCATCTCCGAGAAGTTCAAGCCCAACTGTGTTCTGGACGGCATCGTTTTTCCTGACTATCTTCCGAAACATGAAATGGACTCTAACTAATTTACCTTCATTTAGCTGGTAAAGATTCCACTGCTGTTCATAGTATAGGCCATTGGAGTAGATAGATGCTTTTCCTCCGTTAAAAAATATTCTAAAATTGCCGAGCGTGGTGTCATTTTTTGCCCCTGGTTGATGCGCATAAGAAAGTGATGGAACCGCTATTAATATCATTGAGAGGAATAAAATTACTATCGCCTTTCCATTCATAATGAAACTAACATTTCTCTTATATAAATCATTTTTGTTTTATCGCTATGCCGATATTGTTCTGCTGGAAATATCACATTCTTTTTTCTTGTCGACTCAGTAGTTTACCGCATGGAATAGAAGTTCATACTGTTATACCCATTTTGGCATTACGGAATGATGTAATATGGGTATTACTGCTAGGAAAGAGATAAGGGCGAATGGTGCTGTGTACTACAAAGCATACGATGTGAAGCGTGTGAATGGAGAAGTTGTTCAGAAGTAATGGGATATATCGGCAAGTCACCCAACTCCACCAAGGAGATTGAACCCGGTGTCTTATTGCGCCATGTGGAAAAACTGGTGAAAAAAACAATGAGCTGGGAGGATATCAACAGTATACTGAAGAAGATGGGCACAGAATACGGTGCATGGCCTATCACCAGGATTATAATTAATCTCGCAAACTGTCCAGAGACGCGTGAAACATTTCACATGAAAGGTGCAGAATTTTCTTGGGTGAGCTAAAGGTATACCTTAACACAAGTATACCAAAACATTTAACCCATGATGCAAAACTTGCGATAGGTCGTTATGACAAGAGGGAAACAATGCTGCTCGCACAGAATCCTGAGGGCACGATACCGAGGACAAACAACATGGAGATATTCTTTAGGAAGTTGAGGAGGAACATGCGAAAGATATCCAGAAATAATGCAACGGAGAAAATACTTGAAGAGAGTTGAGTCTAACTCGCACTCTTCCAGAATATATCCGATCCGGAATACAGAAAGATTGAGCCTGGCAATGCCGATGTGAGAGCAGTTTTTTAAGGTATGGAAAACCATTCAAGAATAGACGAATGGCAAAGAAAAAGAAGATAGAGCTTGTTGATAATAAAACAAATAAACTCCATAGTGGTAATGCACCTCATATCCTATATTGAATAATAGGAAGGAAACAATATATCGATTAGGAGAAAATACTAGAAATAACAGTTACTGATGGGCATAGTCAGGCAGCCAAAACTTATATTAAAAGGCTAAATGTCCCGGAACAGAAAATGCCGAATGGCATTTTGCGTGAACTGACAACTGGTGGATCGTATGCTTGGAAAAGACACTTGCACATCATGTGGAACTGGACTGATAGATAAAGGATTCTCCATTTTCTCCTGCCCAAACTGCGGGGAAGAGACAATTGGAAGATGCAAGAATTGCAGGGAGCACTCAACCCCATACAAGTGTGTTAAGTGCGAATTCGTGGGGCCATAGGGCTGAGTGAGAGAGTTGGGAGAAGTAGTTGTTGCTTTCAGGATACTCCCGGAGAACCCTGATGAGAGCATAGAGAAGCTTGCCGCACTGGTTAAAAGCAAGGTTGCGGGTAAATGCGAGATAAACAAGGTAATGACAGAGGAAATTGCATTTGGTCTCAAAGCCATAAGGCTTGAAATTATAGTTCCTGACGAGGAAGGGCTCATAGGAACCATCGAATCTGACATTGCATCAGTTGCTGGAGTATCACAGGTAGACACGGAAGACGTGACCCTTGTTTAGAACCAGATGGATAGCATATTCATTTTACTGGTTGCGTACACTATATTTCTTTGCCTCATAGCAATAGGGCTTATTGCACTGGCATCCATGGGTAGATTTCAGGAGGAACCTACCCCAAATTATGAACCCTCCACACTTGTCATTGTACCGTGTAAAGGGAAGGACTATTCCCTTAGAGAAAATCTTTTGTCATTGAAGAACCAGTCGTTCAGTAATTTCAAGGTGATTGGGGTAGTCGACTCAGAGGAAGATCCAGCGGTTGAAGAGCTTGTATATGCTGGAATAGACCACATGGTATCATACTTTGCGTGCTCAACATGCAGTGGTAAGGTTCGGGCAATAACATCTGCATTGATGAGTTACCCAAACTACCAAGTATACGTAATCGCAGATTCGGACATAACTGCAGGAAGTGACTGGCTGAAGTATATTGTGGGTCCGCTGAAGGACGACAAAGTTGGCATTTCTACAACTTTCCCGCGCTTCAAGCCGGTTGGTGGATTCTGGTCACATTTCAAGTCAGGGTGGGGAACCGTGGGAAGGGCTCTCATGAGGGGCAATGCCACAAGATTCGGCTGGGGTGGATCACTTGCCTTTAGGTCATCCTTGATGGATCGCGAATCACTTGAATTTTTCTCGCAATCTGTATCAGATGACACTTCCCTGACTAAGATTTCAAGCGAGAAAGGTCTCACAATAAGCTATTCGGAGCGTGCGGAGCCTGTGGTCAACAGCCCGGAAAATTTCAGGCAATTCCTGGAATGGTCCAACCGTCAGACGGCGCTTTCAATTTCTGCTAGCCCCAATGTGTTTTCATTTGGGGTGGTTTATTACTCTCTGGAAATTCTTCTTCTCATTTCCGCGCCGATACTTGCTTACTTGGTAACGCCCTTTTTTCTTCTTCTTGTTATTCCGGAAGCGGTCAAGACCGTAAATCTGTCAAGGCAAATTCCCGACTCACGACGATATGCTCCTTTGATTGATATTATTCTTCCATTCTTCTATCTGGCAAATCTCTTCAAAGCCCACAGAATGGAAAGGATTGTCTGGAGGGGAAGATCATATGCCCTGCAAAAGAACCGCAGTATTTCGATAAGTTCAACTAATGAAAATAATAATAATGCCGCAAACCATGCAATTGAATCGGCTTTGGAGAATGATGGTGCAAGCAATGGATGGGGAGTGAAATAAACTGTCTGTCCCATACAGGATCACGGTAAGGGTTACCGAGGAAACCATGCGCAAGCTTGAAGAGCTTGTTGAAAGTTATAATTTCGAAAGCGTTTCCGATGTGATAAGAAAAGCAATCGAAGAATTCATTGAGCGCAACAAGAAGAAGACAACAAAGGGTCCCGAGATAAGGGTTACCAAGAATATCCTTGACAATCTTAATAAAGGTCTTACCGACGATTCTGGAATAACCATAGAAGACCTTGTCAGGGCAGTTCTTAGGGAATATACCTCTAACTTAATGAACAGGGAAATTGAGAAGCTGACAAAGGGGGAGTCCAACCCTGCGGATGATGAGGGAGAATGAACCTGCTTCTGGGCTTTAAGACTCTTTGAGCTAGAGGAGTGCAGTCATACATGGTAGTCATACGAAGGAAGACCTCAGAAATAGAAGAGGCATTTGGAAGCAGTTTTCTCATGACACTGCGGGATTTCTCCAACATAATCGGTTTTAGCGTTGATATCGATGACGAAGTGAAAGTAGAACTCAATCCGGATCGTATTGATCTTGCGTCATTTCACTCCATGAACAGGGCAATGAACCTCTTCTATCAAAGAAAGAACTCACCAATCCAGATTACCTGGAGCGGGAATCACCTGATGGATATCAGCAAGGAAACACTTAGCCTGAGGCCATTCATCATATATTTCGTTGCAAGGGGACCACCTCTTAGAGGCAAAATGCAAGACTTGATCGAATTCCAGGAAAGGATCCACAACTCCATTGGGAAGGACAGGAAAAAAGTGTCCATTGGGCTCCATGACTTGGACAGTATTCGCCCCCCATTCAGATACATTTCTTCCGATCTCGATTCTACGATTTTCACAACCTATGACGGCCTTTCTGGGAGTATCAGGGAAATTATGGCGAGGCATCCCAAAGGTATCTCATATGCTGGCCTGATCGAGAGCAAGGACCGTGCCCCACTAATCGTTGATTCCGAGGGTTCGGTGCTTTCGGTTCCACCTGTGATAAATGGGAACAAGTCGCTCGTGGGTTCTGGGACAAGCAATCTTTTTGTTGACATCACAGGCACCGACTTCAGGGCCATGAGGGATGCCTTTTACCTCCTGATCGGAGAGCTTTCTTCGTATGGCTTCTCTATCTCGATCCCTGATCTGAATTTAACGAAACCTATGGAAACTTACCTCAGGGAATTCCACAACAGGGCAATTCAGCTTAATCTCAAGGAAATAGACCGCGTTCTTGGAGCCAGGTCAAGATCCGTTGATCCCGTCAATTCCCTGACGAGGATGGGCTTTCTTGTAAGTCAGGTAAGCCAGAAACTTGTCGTGATGGTTCCAGGGAACAGGATAGACATAATGGGTCCGGTTGATCTCATAGAGGACTACGCCAAGGCTGCAGGTTTTGACAACATTCCTGAGAAAGAACCGCAGATACCAACTTCCGGCAGCAGGCAAATTCTTACTAGAAACTCCGACTCACTGAGGAGCCTGGGGATAGGCATGGGTTTCCAGGAAGTCATGACGTTTGTTGTCACCACATCAAAATATTACAGAAGTAGAGAATATAGGGGTGGGATTAGTATCCTGAATCCAAAATCCGTGGACAATTCAGTTATAAGGGACAGGCTTTATCTCAACATCCTTGAACTTTTCTTCAACAACAAGAACCGTGGATACCCTCAAAGGGTATTCGAAATTGGCTATGTGGTAGCAGACTCAGAGGAGGAGCAGAGAATCTGCTTCGGTTTAACAGGATCAAGGGCGTCTATCAACGACGCAAGGAGATATGCAGAGTATATTCTAAGGAGGATCTCTGGTAGAGAAATCAAATACCGGCAGGACACTTCCCCTGATTTCATTCCTGGGAGATTTACCCAGATATTTCTTGGGCAAGACGAAGTTGGCTTCATGGGTGAAGTGCATCCATCGGTTCTTGAGGAGTTTGAACTACAGATGCCTGCTGCATTTGTGGAACTATATGTTGACAAGATCTCAACAATCAAAGAGTCCTGACACGAGCCTAAATCAGCAATCTTTCCTTGATGGCCTCATACGTGAACGGAAGCTTTGCTTTCTCCAAATAGGCCACGAGGGTTTCACGGTCAAATTTAACCTTGAAATCATAATGGCCAATGGATTCATCGAAGGATTCTGGAGAAACACATCTCGTCCTAATTAACTTCCGGGCTGTTGAAAAGTCGAAATCTGAAAGTTCCCTGTCCCTCCACCGGCCTATTTCCTCAACTATTTCCCTCACACACGTAGACCCCTCAGAACTGAAACTTTCAGATACGGCCACTGAACAACATGGGAGTGACCCCAGAAGTTCCCCATAAGATAGTATTTGGGCAAAATCTCCTGTTCTTTTCAGTTCTGTAACGTAAGGCTCCCAAATTGCAAGCCTACGAAACTTGCCCTTCCTGAATCCCTTCATTGCCAGGCACGGATCCTCGTATCTGTATGATACTACCTCAGTGATGCCATGCGGGGCTTCACGGGCAAGAAGCAGCATGGATGAAGGCTCCGTGGTTGCTAGCAAATTGCCCACTGACTTTTCATTAGCAAGGAGTGCTGAGCCGGAAGATGCTATGAAGTCACAGAGGAAAATGTTGTTTCTGGTGAACGCGAACATGAGTTGAGCGACCACGGGTGCCATTGAGATCTCTATTGTCCCATGACACTGATCATCAAGTAGGGCGGAGACGCCGTCGTACATATAGAAATCAGCCCGAATATGCTTTCTCCTGCAGTAGGAATTTATTGCGAGAACAGCCCTGAAGTACTCCGTTGAGCGGAGCAATCCTATCCTGATAGATCCCTCGGTATATCTGGGGTAGTATCTTGGAAGCCAGATCCGGTTGGCCGGCCCCGAAGTCACCTCTCGGATGATCCTTCCTTCAGACTCCATATCTGAGAGCGTTTCTGAAATATGGGACTTTGAAAACCCTGAGAGAACCTCGAATTCATGTTGGTAAATGCCATCCTGCTTCCGTTTCCTTAGCTCAAACAGCAAAAGTCCCCTAGCATCCCTTTCCCGGGGTTTCCTGCCCATGCTGTGTCCATGTCACCGAGGCAGATATAAGTCTGTCGTCCTGAACGAATGTCTGGCAGGTGTCAGGAGAGCTCCTCATAATCTTTGAACGGAGTGCTCATTTAACTCATTTGGGTGCAATTCAGGATTCCACGGTACACACTCAATGACTGAAGTTCAATTTGATCTTATCTGCAGAACACGGACAGCAAAAGGTTTAAATCGATTGCTCTATCATTATTTGAGTTAGGGCAAAATATGCATATAATCGAAACCAGCACTCCAGGTGACATAGTGGGACTTCTGGAGATCCTTGAAGATCATGGTTCCCCCATAGACATTGCGCGCCTTGATGACTCTCTGGATGAAGAGCGAACAACACTGATGAATCTTCTGAAGGATGCCGAGGCGCTTTCTCTGGTGGAAATAAAGAAGGGCGATGTCTCGCTGACTGCGATTGGACAGAAATTCCTGAGGGCCGACATTGAAGGCAGGAGACAGATCCTAAAAAAGCAACTCTCTGCTGTGGATCCATTTCATTCCATAATTAATATGACAAGAGCGAAAAAGGAGAGCGAAATTACAAAGGAGGATCTCGATTCTCTAATTGAAACATCCTTTCCTTCAGAAGATAACGAAAAGACATTCCGGTCTATCATCAATTGGGGACGTTACAGCAAGATCCTTGAATATGACAGTTCCACTGAACTGATTACCCTGTATTACTAGTCAATTTTGCATCTCCAGGTCTTTTTTATCCATACTTTTTTTACTGTTTGACTGCTTTAAAATATTTTAGCTGTAAGAACACTATACAAACGAATAGTTGTTATAATCTAAGGGAGTGCCCGCAAATCGCCTGTTTTTATGTGTGCGTGGATGATCATGATACAAGTTAAATTTCGAGTCTCACCAAAAACATTTAAAATACCTATGTATCAGGCATATATGGCTGAAGGTGAGATAAAGCCCGATAAAGGTAGAAGAACCTTTCTCAAGGCCATGATGGTTTTATCGGCTGGAATAGCGGCTGCGGGGGTTCTAAAAGGAGCCGCTACGGACATAATAACTCCGTTTTTTGGAATATCATCTTTCCCTACTCTCACAATAGTCGATACCACTGGAAAGCCAATCACGTACAATTCAATTCCCGTTAATACCCCAACTACTTGGTTATTCAACTACCCTCTGCAGGACGAGCCCAATTTTCTGCTGAACCTTGGGGATTCAAGCGGTGCGCCTGTTTCGGTTGGTCCCTACGACGTTCTGATCCCTGCCACAGGAGAGACTTACAGTTTCAAGGGTGGTGTCGGTCCAAACAACTCTATCGTGGCTTACAGCGCCATATGCCAACATCTGGGATGCATACCTCCAGAGATCCATTACTACCCACCAGGTCAACCCGTTCCTGGGACCGCATTTAGCGGTTCAAGCAACCCAGGATTTATTCATTGCTCATGTCACGGAAGCACGTATGATCCTCTCAAGGGAGCCAAAGTGATTACGGGCCCAACATCTCGGCCGTTGCCCAATACGGTGCTGAGCTATGATCAAACCACGGGTAAAATCTCAGCAGTTAAAGTTGTTGGACCTACGATATATGGAAAACCTTCAAATCTCTCAGGAGGAACGCCATTTCCAAGCAATGCCACAACTACCGTGGTTACCAACACAGGAGAACCCTGATAAGGAGGAATAACAGCCTTGGCAGAACATGAAAGCAAGATCAAGAAACTGGTTGTAAACGAATTCGGCGAGGATCCGCTCAAGATTAACGAACTGCCTCTGAAGAGGGTTCCAGACTATATGCGTGGCAAAGGAGGAATATGGTTCTGGACAGGCGCAATGATCTCAATCGCTTTTCTGTACCAAGTTGTGACTGGTCTCATTCTTCTTCTATATTACAATCCTGCGGATGCATACAACTCTACTGAATACATTATCAACAACGTGCCCTATGGTGCCCTTATAAGCGCGACCCACTTGTATGGTGCCTATGCGATGATAGTCCTCGTATATATCCATATGTATAGAAACTACTTCCACGCTGCTTACAAGAAACCTAGGCAAATCCAGTGGATTCTAGGGGTTATACTTCTTGCCTTGACCTTGGGAGTGGCATTCTTTGGCTATTCGATGCCTGGAGATGTACTTGCGTATGATGCAACCAACGTTGGTAGAGGCATAGCTGGTTCAATTCCAATGCTTGGGAACACCCTGGTTGCCATAGTATTCGGAAATGGGACAACCACGAGCCTTTTCCAGAGGATGCTTGGGCTGCATATTATCCTCGCGGGTCTCATCGGGCTACTTTTTGGCCTGCATTTCTACCTCGCAGAGTCAAATAATATGATGCCAGGACTAAGGGAAGCAGGCTACAAAGCTCCAGCAGTAGAGAAGGACGACTCAAAATACCGCGAATGGTACCCGTACAACTTCGCGTTCATGATCCAGTTGTCTCTTTTCGTGATTGGATTCATAATATTAATCCCGTCCGTAATTGCCCTTCTCCCGAACGTTCCCACCCTTTTCTCGCCATTCCCAAGCGTTTCTCCAAGCAGTCCACTTGCAGCCTATGTCCCTCCGTATCCACCATGGTTCTTGCTTATGATATACAAGGCTGTAGATTTCTTCAACTTCACCGGACAGTATTCTTACCTAAATGCATATGGCCCCTTGATTGCAAACACTGTATTTGGAGGGATACCTCTGCTTTACTTTATCATCGTCCCCTTCATTGACAGGAGCAAAGACCTCCATCCCCTGTCCCGGCCCATAATAACTTCATTCGGTATTCTGGGAATCATATATATGGCAATTCTTTCGGCCTGGGGCGCATTGACGCCCGGAGTGCCGATACCTCCAACCACGGTCGCTATGGTGCTTGTTCCTCCTTTTGTAGTTGTCGTAGTGGGCATGATGGTTCTAAGCAGGCTTTATAAGGAGCAGAAGTTGACAGTGACTTCAGAGAAACTGCTAGGATCATTCGTGATATTTGCAGCGATACTGGTTTTTGCACTTGTTACCTTTGCGCAGAACATTTCAGCATTCCTTTACCATACTAGCGCACTGAACCTTGTTTCTACTATCTTCACAGGTGGTGTCACGATGTTTGCAGCTGTCGGAACCATGAAAAGCGCAGACAAGTACACGGAGATGGAGAACTCTCCGCAAAACAAGAAAGAGAGACCCGTGAGAAAACCGGTTGGAATGAATCCAACGACTGCTTCCATAGTATCCGCTGTGCTGGTTGTAATATCACTGCTAATTCTTGTCCTGATAGCCCAGCTCAACCCAATAACTGGGGCTATGACCTTTGGAGTTGGAATTGGCATCGATCTTATTATAGCCGGTATTGTGCTGCGGATATACAGGCTGACATACTACCATGAATAATCTCAGGGTTGAAGGGTTCAACGACATAGTCTTCTGGCAGGAAAGTGGCATAGGAGTTATAGTCATAAAAACCTCCCAGGATTCTAAGGCCAGACCGGAATTATTCGAGGAACTGATCGTGGCTTTGACAACTGCTGCAACAGATGACAATGTAAAGGCTGTAGCCATTACAGGCATGAACAGGAACTTCCTGAAGGAGGTTGTGGGTGACAATGGATCAAGTGAGTTCAGGGAAAGGATGTTCAGGTTTACATCAGCCTATCTTTCAACGGTTTACTCACTGGAAAAGAATGTTTACGCCCTTGTAGGCGGGGACTCGACTGACATTGGCATGGAAATTGCACTATCAGCTGACCTGGTACTGACCTCCGAAGGAGTCAGCCTAGGATTCAACCAGGGATGGAAATTCTGTTGTGGTGGATCTCTGACTGCACTAAGGTTTCCTCTGCTATCAGCTTCCAAGGCATTATCAGGTAGAAATTGCGATATAGTTCTTCCGTCTGCAACTTTCCTTGATGCATCTAGGGAATTCATACTGAAGGATCTGGGCTTCCCGCGGCACCTGATGAGAAGGCGCAGGATGGAAAATCTAAGGATATCACTTCTTGAGGAGAAAGAAGAATTTCTCAAGACACGGTAAATCACAACATGTTGTATGCAAATATCAGGGCAGCCGCTAGAAGGACCGTTGTAAGTGCGGCCAGCAGATTCACCTGCTCTTTGGTAATGAGCCCTTTATTTTCGGCAACTGCGCCAAGAACGCTGTCGACATTGGAGCCTATAAAACCCATAAGTGTAATGAAACCGACCATGTAAAACGAAATTGACTGCAGGAACAAGAGCGAGAAGGAAATTCCTATTATGAAACCTCCAAGCACTGCAGCGAGGGATCCGATCAGTGAGATTCCACCGTTCACCCCTGGTTCAACTCTCCTGAAATTAGTTATCATCACAGTCTTACTGTCCAGGAACCCTATCTCAGACGCAAATGTATCCGATCCTATTACGGCGAAGGAGACAGCAGCCAACATAGAGTACTGCAGGTAGTTAAAGGCATAATGGACATCAAATAGATTCACTATTGAAAGAATGCCAACTATTGCACCTGCATAAAGAACGTTTGATGTTCTACGTTCTCCGCTTTTACCTTCCTGCAGGTTCAGACTCTTCTTTCTCTTGAAGAACGCCTTAGTGGCTGCAAAAGAAGTGAGTGCAAAGATAATCATGAGAAGTAACCAGTATACCCCTCCCCCAATGCCAACAATTAAACCAAGAATAAGGGCAACAACAGAGCCCTTCAAATCAAAAACCTTGAAAAGGAAAGAAAGAACAAAAAGCACTATCAGGATAGTCACAACAAGTACTATCTCTTCTGGATCGATGATATGTATTACCAGCCTCTGTTCTGCAGTTTCATCTCTTCGCCCATATGCTCAACGTCGATTCCCGGCATACCAGCTAGGCCGCTCGAGACCTGACCGATGATCTCGTAGTCCTCAAAGTTCTCAACAGCATCAACAACCGCTTTTGCCATTTCGTTTGGATCGCGTGACTTGAATATTCCGCTTCCCACAAAAACACCGTCAGCACCCATTTTCATCATCAGGGCACCATCTGCTGGTGTGGCAATGCCTCCTGCTGCAAAGTTAACCACGGGGAGTCTCCCTGCTTCCTTGATCTCCTTCAGGACCTCGACCATGGAGCTCTCTATTTTCTCAAGTCCTGTCCCGTAAAAAAGGCTATTCAAATCAACCTTGCTCTTGTCTCCGTAGACTTCTTCAGCGACCAGCTCTTTCTCCTTTAGATACGGCTGGCTCATCCGTGAAGCCATTATCCTGAGGGTGTCATTGTCCGCGTTCTTTATCATTTCAATTCCTGTATTGACCGCCCACATGTGCCTAACTGCTTCTATTACGTTTCCTGTCCCTGCCTCTCCCTTTGTACGGATCATCGAAGCCCCTTCGAAAATCCTCCTTACTGCTTCAGAAACCGTCCTCGCGCCGCAAACAAACGGTATCTTGAACTCCTTTTTGTTGATATGGTAATAAGGATCAGCAGGAGTCAGTACCTCGCTCTCATCTATCATGTCAACGCCAATGGCAGAAAGGGTGTAAGCCTCAGATACATGGCCTATCCTCACTTTTGCCATAACTGGAATGGTTACCGCCTCCATTATTTCCTTTATCTTCATGGGATCAGCCATTCGGGCGACTCCGCCAGCCATTCGAATATCGGCCGGCACTTTCTCAAGAGCCATCACTGCAACTGCTCCAGCAGCTTCTGCAACTCTTGCTTGTTCCACAGTGGTAACGTCCATGATGACGCCACCCTTTGTCATCTTGGCGAAGCCACGTTTGAGCAGGTCGTCGCCAGATTTCAAACTTGATAGATCAATCGGCATTATTAGTCCCCTCTAAAATAGCCAGTTGGTATAAATACATTCTTTGAGAAAACCTAGCCTATGAAACAAGGATTCCACCGCAAGATAACCTCCCTGTTGATTGACGTTAAATAATATTGTCGGATAGGGGTAAATGCTTACCGAGATACAGGCCTTGCTGGAGTTCATTTACATAGTCGTGGCAGGTATCTTTGCTGGATTGCTAGGTGCAATGACCGGTTTGGGTGGAGGGACCGTCCTGGTGCCCGTGCTTACAATATTCTTCCAGATACCTTTGATATTTGCCATAGGTGCAAGTCTTATCTCAACCATCGCGACGTCGGCGGGTTCAGCATCTGCTTATACAAAGCAGAAAATTGCAAACGTAAAGATTGGAATAGGGTTGGAGATGTCAACCACTGCCGGCGCAATTGTAGGTACTCTTACTCTCGCATATTTTAATGGTCATGACCTTTTGTGGGCAATCTATGTACTTTTTGGCGTCGTGCTATTATTTTCTTTGATTCCATCTGTAAAGAAAACACTGGCAGAACTTCCTCCTCCTACTGAGGGTGACTGGACAACGAGAATATTCCAGCTTCACGGCTCTTACTATGATCAGAGAATGAAGAAGACTGTGGAATATAACGGCGTCAGGTGGTGGGCGGGAGAGATAGTAATGTTTTTTGCAGGATTCATTTCCGGCCTTCTTGGTATTGGGTCAGGGGCCCTCAAAGTTCTTGGTATGGACTGGGCGATGAATCTCCCTATGAAGGTTACCACGACGACAAGCAATTTCATGATCGGGATTACTGCTGCCACTGGCAGTTCAATCTACTGGCATCTTGGCTACATACAGCCTTTCATTGCCGCTGCAACCGCAATTGGTGTGCTGATAGGGGCATTCCTTGGAGCAAAGCTTCTTATTAGAATTACAAACAGTAACATAAGGTGGCTCTTCTTCTCCATACTTTCCTTCCTTGGAGTCGAGATGATACTGGAAGGGTTGAAAGCAGACTCCCTGGTGTCAATTCCATCCGTCGTGATGATACTGATTTCAATGAGCGCCTCTGTTCTGGTAATCGTGCTGCTGTTTATCTATGTGAGGAAGCTGAGGAAAGATATTATCCGGAGGACTAGGAGTGAGGAACAATGAAGTCCTTTGACCAGGAGGGTGTGACCAGCCTCATATTAAAGTCCGGCGTTGTAGTATCACTTTTTCTTATACTTTTTGGGACGATCCTCATCTTCACGGTCAGGCATGCTGATCACCTGACTCTCTCCCAGATAGCAGACATCTACAGCACTACTATCATTAATTCCTCCCAGATAGGACTAGGGGATCTTCTCTCTGGTTCACTGAGTCTGGATGGAATCTACCTGATCTCCCTCGGGCTGTGGGTCCTCATATTTACCCCGATTTCGGTGGTGTTCGTGGGCCTCATTGACTTTGAACTGCAGAAAAACTATAGGTATGTGATAATGTCCCTTATAGTGCTTTTTAACCTTTTCTTTGCGATGCTTGTGATAGGATGAACCAAATTAGCTTGGAAATTCAGTAAATCTTTATTATTTCTGAAACAATCACTTGCCGTTGGCAGAATGCTCAACTTCGAAAGAGTCAAGGAAAAACATGCACCACCAGAGGAAAGGGTCAAGAGTTTTGAAATAGAACCAGTCCTTGGCTATACCGACGAGGAAGGGGTTGCTGAAGCGAGCCGGTGTATTGGCTGCAATATCTGTACCCAGGCCTGTCCTGCGAGCCTTGACATTGGGGGATACATAAGAAGCACGGCAGTTGGAGACCCTGCAGGCACAGTAAAGATCGTATTTGAGAATCTTCCATTTCCCGCCATCATTGGCAGGGTATGCACTCACTTCTGCGAGGACATCTGTGTCATGTATGATACTGGAGGGCCAATATCGATCAGGCATCTTAAGCGGTATGCTGCTGACAAGTTTTCGGATTATGGAAATATCTTGAATCTTCCCAAGAAGAATTTCATCAACAAACATGTGTCCATTATTGGTGCGGGACCATCGGGCCTTACCGCCGCGTTCTATCTTTCAATACAAGGCGTAAAGGTGACTATATATGAAGCGCTTCCTCAGCTTGGCGGGTTTATGCTCACAGGAATTCCACGTTACAGGCTACCAAAAGAAGTCCTTGACAAGGAGATTGGATTCATAATCTCTCAGGGAGTGGAAGTCCATACAAACACAATCGTGGGAAGGGACATCTCCTTTTCGGAGATAATGGAAAAATCTGATGCCGTGTATATGTCAGTCGGGACGCATAAGCCACGTATGACTGGAACTCCAGGAAGCAATACCAACGGCATCTATCATGCAACGGAATTTCTTCAGAGGGTTTCCCTGGGAGAGAAGATTGACGTCGGGGAAAATGTCGTGATCATAGGAGGCGGATTCACGGCCAATGACTCATCGAGGACTTCCCTGCGCTTGGGGGCCAAGAATGTATACATCCTTTACAGGAGGAGAGACATAGACAGGCCTGGATACCCTTCCATGAATGCAGAGGAGGAAATGGAGGAATCCGTGGAAGAGGGGGTTCATTATCTTTGGGAAGTGACTCCTTTTGAATATGTATCCACCGGTGGCAGGGTGACTGCAGTCAAATACTGGCATAACCAGATGGTTATTGAAGGCGGGGGAAGGGCAAGACCTATCCCGCAGAAAGACAAGGTCGAAACCATAGAGTGTGACCTGGTAATAGAGGCTACTGGACAGGAGACTGATTACTCCTTTATGGGCGATGATTACCTGAGGCAGCTCAGGCTCACGCCACAAGGTCACGTCATCGTTGATCGCAATGGCATGTCATCCATTCCAAAGCTGTTCAGCGGAGGAGACTCCACAAATGCATCGAAGGACCTTATTTCCGCGGTCAGGGATGCAGACACAGCCGTGCTGGGCATCCTTGAATTTCTTAACGTAATGGATCAGATTACGGATGATAAACTACTTCCAGTTCTGGACAGGTGGAAGAAGTATTCCCCTTCAGCTGATAAGCGGATGGGATAGTTACTTTTCGATCGTGTCGAAGCCAGTGTAAGGAACAAGCACATCAGGCACCGTTATCCTTTTTCCTGAGCGATCCTGGAAATTCTCCATAATTGCCACCAACGTTCTGGTAGTAGCAAGTGCAGTGTTATTCAAAGTATGGACAAACTTGTTTCCATCCTTGCTCCGATACCTGATATTCAATGATCTCGACTGATAGTCGGTGTTGTTCGACGCAGATGCAACCTCGCGGAACTTTCCCTGGGATGGGAACCAAACCTCAATGTCGAACTTCCTTGCATTTAGAACGCTGAGTTCTGCAGAACAGAAATCTATGACCCTATATGAAAGTCCAAGCGACTGGTATATCTCCTCGGTGTTAGCCAATAGCTCGTTATGAAAGTCCTTGGAGTATTCTGGCTCGCAGAATATGAACTGCTCCACCTTGTTGAAATTATGCACCCTGAAAATGCCCTTGGTGTCCTTCCCATGGGCGCCAGCTTCCTTTCTGAAGCAAGGCGAAACACCACATACCCTGAGCGGCAGCTCCTTCTGCTCAAGGATCTCATCCCGAAGCATAGCGGCAATGGGGTGTTCGGAGGTCGCAATTAGGTAAAGATCCTCGCCTTCAATCTTGTAAAGAGACTCCTTGAACGTCTCAATGTCAGTTGCCCTTGCCATACTGTCATAATTCAGCATAAGTGGGGGCTCTACAACTGAGAACCCTCGTTGGGATAGGAAATCAACGGCGTAGTTCATCAAGGCAAGTTCAAGCTTGAACAGCCTGTTCTTGATAAAGTAGAACCTTGCCCCGGAGATCTTCCCCGCCCTTTCCAGGTCAACGAGATCAAGGTTTGCCTGCAGATCTACGTGGCTTAGTGGTCTGTAATCAATCTCGGTATACACACCCTTGTTCTCTGTTCTTGACATGAATTCCCTTATGTCATCATGAAAGACGGAAGCGTTACCATTGAATTTCACAAAGGGGTTGTTGTCATCGCCCTTACATGTCCTGACTTCTGGGTCAATAATATTGGGAATTAGCCTGAGCTTCTGATCCCTTTCAGACTCAATGCTTGTTACTTCCCTTTCCATCTCATCGATCTTGGCGTTCAGTACCCTGACCTGTTCCTTCAGCGCAAGGGGATCTTTCTTCTCCTTTACCGCCTTTGATATTTCCAGGCTAAGCACATTCTTGTCATGCTTTGTTCGGTTCAGGATAGACGTGATCTCCCGCCACTTCTTATCGAGTTCAAAGAAACTCTCGACTAGGTCGCTCCCGTAACCTCTCGCCCTGCAGGAGTTCAGGAAAAGTTCTGGATCTTCCCGAAGCAGCTTTACGTCTATCATCCTGTGCAGATAGGCTCCATGAATATTAATCTATATTGCTAAATAGGACGGAGTTTTCCAAGCTTTCTGCAAGATTCTATTCTAGTCGAGGCTTGAGTACGGAACTCCTCCATCATCATCTGCACTGGATTCACTGGTCTGGAATGGGGTAATGCCCCTGGTGTGGACCTTTACTGACGGCCTGTTTCTTGACTCCCTGTACGCGTTGAGCTGGAAGTTTCTGTTGTATGACTCAGATGCAACAATTTCGCGGTTGCGAAGTGAAGTGACGCTCCCTCCTACGTAACTAAATGTAAGGAGCTCAATTATTGATCCAGGAAAGATTACTGCGAATGTTAAGAAGAGCCCATAAGCGGTATACATGTCAGTTAGTATGTTCGAAGCCGCGACCAGTTTTGAGCTGGATAGAACTAGCACTCCTGAGGAAAAATAAGTGGCGGCATATGCGAGCGGGCCAGTCTTGAACGGAAGGAGGGCAAAGGTGAATATCATCAGTGCTGCGATCGTCACCATGGACGATATGATCCCCTTCATGCCATCCCCAGATCTCCTTCCAGAAAGGTATCCCGCAGTGGCAGGGCCCAGAATTGGGACCCACCATAGCATGAAGGTCAGGACTAGCGAGTAGATAATGCCCCTCGATTGGGAATAGCTGCTTGAGTTGATGATTGAATTCTTCTCACGTTCCTTCGCGATGTAGCGTCTTGTGGCCCTGTCATCAAACCTGTTTATTTTGGAGAATCGATTCATCATCGTTGTCAGACATTATAAGATAAAAAAGATATTTAAACTTATTCCTTAAAATTAGATGAAAAATAGGAGATTAATCAAGCTCCATATTTTTCAGATCTGTCTGACGCAGACATGAGCACATCCATCAAGTCGGTGCTCTTGAGACGAAGTGACCCACGGGTAGCCGAAACTTCGTCATATCTGGACACGCCATCCCTGTTCATTCCATCGCTGGCTATGAGCAACGGGACAGGATCGCCAGAATGCTCTTTGATGCTACAGGGTGTGCTGTGATCACCTGTAATGGCCACTACAATGTTATCAAGATGAGGAATGATCTGGCCGAAGGCCTTGTCAGACTCTTGAATAACGTCTCTCTTCAGCTCTGGTTTACCATCATGGCCAGCTATATCCGGAGCCTTTATGTTCACAAGAACAAAGTCTCTGGTTTCCAATGCCCTTAGAGCAGCCGCAATTTTCCCCTGGTAGTTAGTCTTGACAGTCCCGGTTGCACCCTCGTAATTTACAACATCAATTCCGGCAAGCCTGCAAATTCCAGAGATTAGTGGAATGCCGACAACACAACCTGCTTTAAGCCCGAACTTGTCGGGAAAACTATCTAGAGTTGGGGCTTTTCCCGCTCCTCTCAGCAATAGTTCTGTTGCAGGCAGGTTCCCAGACTGGGTTCGAGCTTTGTTGTACCCATGCGTCTTCAGTATTGGCCTTATTTTCTCAAGGTACTTATTCAGTACTTCGGCAGTGAAATCAGCCTCCGGAGCCAGGGCTCTGACATTCTCTGGCGACTTTCCTACAACATGTGGATCTGAGTCGGTTATCCGGTCTGATAGACCGGCACCGTGCATGACTAAAGCCGCCCTGTGTTCTACTCCATTCTTAACCATAAATTTGACGCCATCAATTTCAAGCGATATTGCCCTGCACAACTGCTCTGTTGATTCTGATATCCTTCCAGCCCTTCTGTCTTCAATTATGCCATCTTCATTCATATAGGCAAAATTGGCCCTGAAAGCGATGTCTCCAGGCATAACTTCCATTCCCAGGCCCATGGCTTCAAAAGGGCCTCTCCCAGTGTAGACGCTGAAGGTATCATATCCTAGTATTGAGAGATGAGAAGTGTCAGAGCCGGATCGTACTCCTTCCTTAACCGGGAACATAAGGCCATTCAATCCGCGTGATGCCAGATAGTTGAGGTTCGGCCTGTAAGCAGCTTGCAGGGCGGTTCTTCCTCCAAGTTCAGGATTGGGTCTGTCTCCCAGGCCGTCCATCACGATTACAAGGATTTTCTTCATGTTACGGAATCCGGGCTGCGTCTTTTAACCTTTATGACAGGTTTTTATGGAAGGATGGATGTCTCAGCGTACACGATTATAGAGTTCGCGGCAGCAAACAGGAGCCTGTATCAATAGTTCAGTGCGTATAAGAAAAACCTGATGGATAAATCTGAGTAAGTTATATTGGCAGGAACCTCATTTCTATGGCATGATTTCTTTCACCGATCAGACCTCTGAAGAGATTAAGAATTCCTGGGGGGTCATTTTCTCAAGATTCGGATATGACGAGAAGATTAATGCCATTAGGGAATTGTATCCTGAGAGGAGATCAATCTACATATCCTACAGGGATATTGCTGACTACAGCAACGATTTTGCTGACAGCCTTCTCACTTCTCCAGAAGAATTCCTCGCTTTGGGTCAAGAAGTTATTACAGCTGACTGGCCTCCATTCAAGAGATCGGATTCCAAGAGGGTCAACATAAGGTTAAGTGATCTTCCTGAAAATGAAATAAGGGTTGATATCCGTGAAATTAGGGCCCAGCACATTGGCAAACTCATCAGCATCACAGGAATCATTAGAAAGAATACCGAGGTCCTTCCAAGGCTTCAGAATGCTGCTTTCCAATGCTCCCAGTGCAGCCATGTGAACATGGTTTCACAGGTTAGGGGAAGAGTGGAAGAACCAGTTATCTGTGAGGCGTGCGAGGCTGAAAGGCCGAAGGTAAGGTTCAAGTTACTGCCAAACGAGTCTGAATTTGTGGACATAGAGAAGATTGAAATACAGGAGAACCCGGAGACCATTGAGGGAGGTGCACAGCCCCAGAGGATAACGGTCATCGTGGAAGATGACCTTACAGGAAATCTCTTTCCAGGAGACCGCGTGACTGTGCAGGGGATCCTTGTATCCGAGCAGAAGAAGACGGGCAATGTTCCCCTCACCGAATTCAACATTTACGTATATGGAAACAACTACTACAAGGACAACAGGGAAATTGGCGACGTGGAAATAAGGCCAGAAGACGAAAGAGAAATTATCGCACTTTCGAAGCTGCCGGATATCTTCGATAGGTTTGTCCAGTCAATTGCGCCAACAATATACAACTACGAAGTGATCAAGAAGGCCCTTGTCCTCCAGATGTTTGGAGGACTACGAAAGACAATGAAGGACGGTACTGCCATGAGGGGGGATATCCACATTTTCCTGATAGGCGATCCAGGTACCGCAAAATCACAGCTTCTCCGATACATGACGGAGATTTCACCGAGGGGAGTTTTTGCTTTCGGCAAGGGTTCCAGTGCTGCTGGTCTCACTGCCGCAGCAGTGAGGGATGATTTCGGTGAGGGCAGGTGGACTCTGGAAGCAGGGGTACTTGTTCTTGCAAATGATGGCCTGGCAGCAATAGATGAACTTGACAAGATGGATCCGGGCGATGTATCATCCATGCACGAGGCAATGGAACAGCAGTCTTTCCACAGGGATTCCGTAATTGAGGTAGACGGAGAGCAGGTGAAAATAGGTCCCTTTGTAGATACACTAATAGAAACCCATGGAGACCGTGTGAAGGAAGGCATCGACTGCGAGGTGCTTGAACTCCGTGGGCACAGGATACTATCATCAGACCTGAACCAATGCATCGAGGAAGACATCGTACAGGTAAGCAGGCACCTGGCTCCGAGTTACATGCTGCGGATTTTCCTTCAGGACGGGCGAAACGTATGCGTTACGGAGAACCATCCTGTATGGGTGTTGAAAGAAGGGCGCGTAACAAGCATCCCCGCAGGGAAAGTCGCACCAGGAGACATGGTTCCAGCTGTTGCAATTATTCAGTCCAAAATTGATTCAACCGGAATGCTTGCAGAAAGAGGACCGGGATATGCGAGCTCACAAACCTCTCTGGAGATGGAAGAGCACTATGATACCATAGCTTTTCTCCCAATACACAGGATCGAGACTGAAGAGTATGCAGGAAAATGGGTGTATGATGTTGGGGTGAACAGGACCAGAACAATAGTCACTGGCGGGATAGCGATACACAATTCCATAACAATTTCCAAGGCAGGGATTATGGCAACGCTGAAATCGAGATGTTCGGTGCTTGCAGCAGGAAACCCAAAATTTGGTCGCTATGATCCTTCCTTGATGCTAATAGACCAGACCTGGCTTCCGCTTCCGCTACTCTCGAGGTTTGACGTTATATTCAGGGTGGTAGATGAGCCACAGGTCAGCAAGGACACGAAGCTGGCTGATCACATACTTAATGCGCATCGTGTGGGAGAGATCTACAGAAAAGGTGAAGTTGAAAGGAAAGACGTGGAAGAGCAGAACGAAGATGACCTGAACTATATCCCAAGGATTCCAAAGGAGACCGTCAGGAAATACGTTTCCTATGCCAGGAGTAAGATCTTCCCGGTTATGACCCAGGAAGCAATAGACAAGATCAGGAACTACTATGTTAAGGTCAGGAACAACTCAAACGAGAGGATGAGAATAACTGCAAGGCAATTAGAATCTGTTATCAGGCTCTCAGAAGCGAATGCAAGGGTCAGGCTCTCGGGAACGGTAACTGCAGCAGATGCGGATCAGGCAATATCAATAATCAAGCATTACCTTTCCGAGGTAGCAACTGACAGCGAGGGCAAAGTGGACGCAGACATAATCAATACCGGCATCTCAAACAAGCAGCGTGGAGAGATGGAACAGATTTTCATGATGATAAAGACTCTGTGCTCCAAGGATCAGAAAGACGGGGTTGCGGATTCGAGCGAACTTGAGGCGGAGGCAAAGTCAAAGGGGATAAGTGAACTGAAGGTCAGATCCATCGTGGACAAGCTCAAGGCCCAGGGAATGATATATGAGACCTCATCTGGCAAGCTCAAGGCGATCACCTGATGACAGGGATAGTGATGAACGTCTCTTCCATCAGGGGTGAAGTAATGCTTGCTGCAGCAGATGAAGAGGTAGTGGGCAAGACACTTAGGGAGAAGAACTTGCACCTGACAGTGGATAGGAGATTTTACGGGGAAGCAAGGGTTTCCGACGAGACCTTTGTTTCATCTCTCAGGATCTGCACCATCGCAAATCTCGTGGGGAAAAGGGTTATAGAGCTGGCAATAAGGGAAGGCTTTGTGGATCCGGACAATGTGATCACGATTCAGGGTGTCCCTCATGCCCAGTATGCAAGGCTCTCAGCTTGATATGGAAAGCAAGGTAGTCTCCGTTTTCAATTCGATTTCAGACAAGTATGACCTGATGGACTTCATAATGAGCTTGGGGATGGACCAGTCCTGGAGAAGGCAGATGGTGAAGTTACTCTCTCCTGCACCTGGCAGCAATATACTGGACTGTGGATCGGGAACTGGCAAGCTTGCTATTCAGCTGAGGAAGAAATGCAGGGACTGCAATTTGACTTGCCTTGATATTACACAGAGCATGTTCAGGACAGAAAAGGTTCCAGGGGCAAGATTCGTGGTCGCATCAGCCGAAAAACTCCCGTTTGAGGATTCCTCGGTAGATTATGTCACCTCGGCATTCCTTACCCGCAATCTTGGCTCAGCAGAAACCTATTTTTCAGAGGTCAATCGTGTGCTCAGGAGAGGTGGGAGGTTCGTTAATCTGGATATATACGAGCCGCCACATGGGTTTTTCCAGTCAGTCTTCTCGGCATATTTCCACAGGTTAATTCCCCTTATCGGGGACTTTCTAACGTCCTCAAAATCATACTCATACCTCTCCAGTTCAGTAAGGGCTTTCCATTCGCCTGAAGAGATCTCGGCCATGATCCGCGAAGCAGGGTTAAGGCAAATATCAGTTCACAAAAGAATGCTTGGCATAATCAATATACATCTTGCAGAAAAGGCATGATCCCGAGGGTGGGTTTATCTAAATCACTTCTTGATGCACTTTGATTTCACGAATATTCTTCATATTTGCCTTCATACTTTATTTCCATATCAATCGAGATACGAAAATACCAGAAATCAATCAAGCATTATTCATCATGAGATCCTGTTTTCCGTTGGCATCAGTTGCATATCAGGTCAAGTGGGTGACAGCAAATCTCAGAGAGACAGGATGGGAAAATATGCAAGGTCACTAGTTTCATTAATTATTCTATTCACCCACATAATAGACACTAATGTATAAATATGATACTTCCATATCTAAGATGTGCTCAAGTCTCAGGAAGATGAGGTAATACCGCAGAACTGGTACAACATCGTTCCAGATTTGCCTGAACCACTCCCTCCGCCGAGAAGTGATGATGATCAAAACTCATCTATAGAGCTTCTTAACCGAATTATACCGAAGGAACTCCTCAGGCAGGAATTCACGTTCAACAGGTATGAACGGATCCCGGACGAGGTCAGAGAAAAGTACGAGATGATCGGGCGGCCAACTCCTTTGTTGAGGGCCGTTAATCTGGAGAAACTGCTTGGATACAGCGGTAAGATCTTTTATAAATACGAGGGAGCAACGATTACCGGATCCCACAAGATCAACACTGCGATCCCACAGGCATACTATGCCAGGGAGGAAGGAATCTCAGAGGTGGTAACGGAAACAGGCGCCGGGCAGTGGGGTACAGCCACAGCACTTGCATCTGCCCTGTATGGACTGAAATCCAAGGTATTCATGGTCAGGGTGAGCTTCGACCAGAAGCCCATGAGAAAGGCAATAATGAATGTATATGGCACAGAAGTGGTTCCCAGCCCTTCCTCTGAGACTTCATATGGAAGGTCAGTTCTCAGCCAGGATAGGAATCACCCAGGATCACTGGGAATAGCAATAAGCGAGGCCGTGGAATATGCGCTTGACACCGGCTCCAGCTACATGCTTGGAAGCGTGATGAACTCAGTGATAACCCATCAGAGCATAATCGGCCTTGAAACCAGGAAACAGCTTGAAATAATGGGGGAACAGCCTGACGTGATGGTGGGATGCGTAGGGGGAGGAAGCAACTTTTCGGGGTTTGTATTCCCATTCGTTGGCGAATCTCGCAACATTGAAATGATAGCATCCACGGCCATCGAAGTGCCGAAGTTCAGGGACGGTGAGTACAAGTACGATTTCATTGACTCAGCCGGCATCCTGCCACGGCTAAGGATGTATTCCCTTGGTGCAGGTTTTGTACCTGATAGGATATACGCCGGGGGCCTGAGATATCACGGTGCAGCTCCTGCCCTGTCTCTGCTTGTTAAAAGGGGAACAATCACACACGATGAAGTGCATGAAAATGAAGTTATAGATGCCCTGAAAATCTTTTCAAGAACACAGGGGATAATTGCTGCGCCAGAATCTGGGCATGCCATTGCCTCAGCTATAAGATACATCAGGAGTAATAAGGAATCTCGGAAGACCATTGTCATAAACATCAGCGGACACGGGCTCATGGATCTAGGCATTTTTTCCAAGCGGGTGACCTGAATGAACATCATTCCTTATTTTACTCTCGGGTTTCCGGACGACGGAACGCTTCAGGCTGCTGTGAGATCTGCCGCCGAGAATGGAATCAGAATGATCGAACTTGGATTTCCCAGTCAAGATCCTAAGTATGACGGTCCCGGCATAAGGAAGACTCATGCAGGCAACAGAGCTTCAATGGATGCGTTCGATCCTAGTATTCTCTCCATACTCAGAGAACATGGGATCAGCTATTACGCCCTCCTTTACTATTCAGAAATACATGATTCCCTGGACAGGAAGTTATCCAGGCTGAAAGAGCTGGGGTTCAGTGGAATCATACTCCCGGATCTTCTCATAGACTTTTTCGGAGAGAGCAGGGAAGTAATCCTGCACATTCAGGCTCAGTCACTTGAATTGATCCCATTCTTCACCCAGGCTACGCCAGATGCGGTCATTAGTGATGTCTCGCAAATGACAAGTTCCTGGATATACTACGGACTTCAACCCTCCACAGGGATCATCGTCCCACTGGATCTTGCATCGGTGACGCAGAGGGTGAAGGCATTACTCCCTGGAAGAGACGTCGTTTACGGATTCGGCATTCGCGGAACCGAGGATATCAAGATGCTGAGGTCAATGGGGGCATACGGTGCAGCTGTTGGATCACTGTTTGTAAAGTACCTTGGGTCCGGGGACGTTGAATCCATTTCAAGAATATTGAGTGAAATGGAGGTCGCTGCCAGTGCATGAACTTCTTTCGAAGGTGATAACGGAGAAAAACCTGTCAGCGGCAGAAGCTGAAATCATCATGAGACACATGGTTCAAGGGGAGCACACGACAACAGAAAAGGCGGCTTTCCTATGTGCCCTCAGAATTAAGGGTGAAACACCGGAGGAGATAGTTGGATTTTCCAAGGCCCTGAAAGCATTCGCCTCCCTTGAAAGGATTCCTGGGGTGAGTGATATCGTTGGGACTGGCGGGGATGGTCACGGGACAATAAACGTGAGCACTGCAGCAGCAATCAACGCAGCATCATTGGGCGTCAAGATAGCGAAGCACGGGAACCGGGCAGTCACAAGCAAGATGGGAAGCGCAGATTTCCTCGAGCGTCTTGGCTATGAATTCCAATTCACCAGCGAGGAAGGGGAAAAACGGCTGAAGAGTTCAAACTTTCTTTTCATACTCGCTCCTGCCTTCAATAGGAGCTTCTCGGTATTTTCCGAGGCGAGGAAGCGACTCCAACTCCCAACCATATTCAATCTTATGGGACCGATAACAAATCCTGCAGACCCTGATATTATGGTCATAGGATCGAAAAGCCCGGACTTCGTTCAGACTTACGCTAATGTTCTTAGGGCAACCGACAAGAGGGGTATGGTCATAGTGTCGTCAGATGGTATGGATGAGATTTCTCCGTATGGGACAACGCTAGCCTACGAGTCCCTGGACACCGTGAGATCCTACATGATAAGGCCGGAGGAAATCATGGGAAGGGAATTGACCTCCAGGATCTCCATAACGGGCAATGATGCGGAGGAAATATTCAGGAAGAACCTGAAAGGACTTTCTGGAGAGAACCCTGACTGTGCCCGGTTTATTGCACTGAACACATCGCCGATTCTGATGCTGAACGGCTTATGCGCCGATCTCAGCGAAGGATACGAGATCGCGGTGGAAAACATTCTGAGCGGGCGGGCAATGCGACATCTGGGAAAGATAATTCCCGGATTTGAAGGAGGAATAATCGATGACATTCAAGCCACTGGTAAAGGTATGCGGAATCAAGCTGTATGAGGATGCTGAAATGGTGATGAGATACAATCCTGACATGCTTGGAGTTGTTCTTGATCCCTCGGTGCCGAGGGCTGGCGACGAATCCCTGATAAGGAGAATGGCAGGGCTTGGGGCTGAAAGGGTTGGGGTATACACATCCATCGATCAGATCAGGTCCAGCCCCCTTCATGAGGACATAGTACAGCTGCATTTCGATCATGGGGCAGACGACATAGCCCTGGTGCATGAGACCGGGCATAAGGTGATGTCTGTTATCAGGTACACCACGCCAGACGAGATTTTCGGCAAGTACGATGAGCTCAAGGCAAGCGGGGCAGAGTTCGTACTGCTGGAGAAGAAGGACGGCATCGCAACCGCTGGAAGGGCGCTTTCCATCCTTCTTATGGAGACAGACATGGGTATATCTGGGAAGATCTCACCTGATAACATACAGTACTTGCTCCAGTTCCTGCCTGCAATGGTGGATCTCAGCAGTTCCCTGGAGGCATTTCCGGGAAAGAAGGATCCATCCAAGGTGGAAGAGTTTTTCAGGAGGCTGGATAGCTGAAAAACCCTCTTTATTTAAAGGTTGTAGAAGAATTCGAGAAACTCGGGAACTTTGCCTATTTCTGCAAGTTTGACAGGGAAACGCGAAAGTCAGGAGATGAGACGCTCATATTGTCCGGCACCCCTCCAATAGAGGTATATGACGATGCGGGCTCAGCACTGGAAAACATCTTGGGCGTTGTTGCGGGAAGGAGCCTTGAATCGGGGGCGACCGTCCCAGTATTCTTCACCTTTGATTACGTAAAATCAATTTACCCTGACCTCGGCATAAGATCTTCAACATGGCCCCAGGTGGCCGCCCTGGTTCCAACAAAAACACTTCATGGGCAATACGTCAGGAGCAATGTTCCCGGCAAATATCGTTACGACCGAACGGAAGATGTTTCTGTGAACCTGAATATTGCAGAGGCGATCCACCGGATAAGAAACGGGGAGCTTCTTCAAGTTGTACTGTCAAGCAGGGTCCAGCTGGCCAGCTATGATTTCGGAAGAGCACTCAAGGCATTCATGGAAATGGATAGTTCCCTTTACGTCTTCCTGTACAGGTTCGGGAATTTCACCATAATTGGCAGCTCACCTGAAAACCTTGTTACTGCAGAAGCGGGAAAACTAAGAATTTACCCCATAGCTGGCAGCAGGCCAAGGGGTAGGAACGAGGAAGAAGACATCCGACTTGCCGGGGAATTAATGAACGATTCCAAGGAGTTGTTGGAACACCGGATGCTGGTTGACCTGGCCAGGAATGATCTCGGGAAAGTCTCGGTTCCAGGGTCAGTGAAGGTAACAAGCAGCATGGAGGTCCAGAAGTTCCGGACAG
>JAKAFX010000051.1 GCA_021817735.1 Thermoplasmata archaeon
ACTGCTCTTTGCCGTCTGAACACGCGGCTGGAGGATCAGGGAATCATCCCTAGTAACGCAGTGAGTATTGACGAGGGACTCTATGAGACAGAAATTGACCTGCCTGTCATGAGCAGGCTGAGCAATTCCCTTATAAGAACACCGGTGTACGTATCGAAGTTTGATGCCACCGTGAAGAATGACTCGGTTGACATATGCTTTAATGTCACTCACCTTGGTAAACCGGCCCTTCTGCGGGTCATTTCAAACCTGGCCAAGGAAATGCCAGATAGCGGAATAAGGCTTACCGAGGTAAGGGAAATATAATCCGGATCTTGTAGATATCCGGGCATCAAGCCCGCAGCAAACAAGTTAAATACATAGTGTCATTTTATGTCAGGGGGTGCGTTTCACGGTAGCCATAATCAAGAGAAGAGACTATGATGACGACGATGATGATTATGACGATGATGACGACGTTTGATTCTAATTTCTATTGACACTTTTCTGCCCCGGTCGGATGCCTTTTTCAGCGTTTCCGCCCCGGGGCTTTTCTTGAAGCTATGATTACTGCCGATTTCATGATTCCCTGATGCAGGAACCCGAAAGTTGGACATGGTTATATCAGCCATCGCAATGGGCGCAGAGGTATGATCTGTGGAATCCGTATTCGGTTCTCTTGACTCCAGGATAGTGTCCATGCTGGACGAGGTTGGGATGAATGTGCCTACAGAGGCACAGGAAAAGCTTATTCCGCTCGTCCTTGGCGGCAGGAACGCCCTGCTTGTATCCCCCACAGGTACAGGAAAGACTGAAGCAGCAATGCTTCCTGTGTTCGACAGAATACTGGCCGGCAGACCTCGTCCAGTATCAGCTATCTACGTCACACCGCTCCGGGCCCTAAACAGAGACATGCTCTCCAGATTGGTTGACTATGGAAACCATCTTGGGATAAGGATACAGGTTAGGCATAGTGACCTCTCGCAGGCAGAGAGAAGCAAGATTGTCAAGGACCCTGCCGACGTTCTCATTACCACGCCGGAGTCTCTACAGATACTTCTGAAGGGGAAGCGTCTCAGGGAAATCATCAGTTCTGCAAAGTACGTAATTGTAGACGAAATGCATGAACTTTCCCAGACGGAGCGTGGTTCCCAGTTCTTTGTTGCGCTCGAAAGGCTGGAAACCCTGACCGGGGGACTTCAACGGATCGGACTCTCGGCGACTGTGGGAAACCCGGAGGAACTCGCCAAGCTGCTTTCTCCGGGACGGCCAGTCGATGTTGTTGTTGCGGCGCCTAAGAAATCCGTCGAGATTAACGTTGTCATACCTCCTAAGTCGAGCGGTGAATTTGCCGAGACCATGGGTTGCGATGAGCAGTATGCTGGATCCATCGCATTCATCTGGAACCTCATAAAACAGCACTCAGGTACCCTGGTTTTCGTGAATACCCGGAGCGTTGCCGAGGATATGGCATTCAGACTTCACATGTGGCTTGGACCGGATATCCCTGTGCTGGTACACCATGGTTCGCTTTCCAGGGAAACCAGAGAAACGGCAGAAAGGGAGTTCAAGAGCGGGAGTGTGAAGGCCCTAATATGCACATCTTCGCTGGAGCTCGGCATCGACATTGGATCCGCAGACCTCGTGATTCAGTTCAATTCGCCAAGGCAGGTAAACAGGCTTATTCAGAGGGTGGGCAGATCAGGGCACTGGATAAAGCGGGTTTCGCGCGGTTATGTTGTCTGCAACGACATCATCGAACTGGAGGAGGCAAGTGCAATAGTAGACTTAGCCCTGTCTGGATTTGTTGAGGGTGTCCGGATCAGGAAGGGATCACTGGCTACGCTAACAAACCAGGTAATTTCCGAACTGAATTGTGTAGGCAAGACAAGGATACCTGACCTCTATCACACCATACATAGGTCTTACCCCTACAGCGAGATGACAATCGAGGACTTCCATGCTATGCTTGACTTTCTGGCCCAGATAAAGAAGGTCTGGATCGAGAATGATACCGTGGGAAAGAGAGGTTCAGCTCTCACCTACTTCATAGAGAATATCTCCATGATCCCCAGCGAGAAGAACTACAAAGTCATTGATATGGCCGGAAAGAAATTCATCGGTACACTGGATGAGAGGTACGTGCTCAACGAGATTGAGCCTGGCAGCTATTTTGTCATGAAGGGGGCGACATGGAGGACACGAATGATTGACAAGGACAGGATCCTGGTGGAACCCTTCGCTACCGCCGCAATAGCCCCGAAATGGACAGGAGAGGACATTCCGGTTCCCGTCGCGGTTGCCAAAAGAGTCTCTGATCTGAGGAAGGGAGATAAGCTCGCGTTCGACCTTGAGCCTGAGTCGATGCAGCTCTTCAGGAACTTGCACTCTGCACCCTTGGGAACATATGAAAAGCCCATCATTGAAACGCAGAACGGGGAGATAATGATACAGATCCTCCTCGGGACCAAGGGGAACTTTGGACTTGCCGAGATAATGTCTGGTATGCTCACGATGATCACCGGAGAAAGCGTGGAAATGGACTATTCCCCATATCATATATACTTCAGGGTGTCACGAAAAATAACCCCGGACGAGGTAATGAAGGTAATAAGCGGGATTGATCCGGAGAAGCTGGAGACATATGTTGAGGGCCTGTGCAGAAGGTCCCGCTTTTTTTCGGGAGTATTCCTTTACGAAGCCAGAAAGTTCGGGATAATATCCGCCGATGCTGAGATTGGCAGAATACGGTTCGAGAAGATCGTTGACTCATACTTCGGCACACCAGTTTACCGGGATTCGGTAAACAAACTTGTCTGGGATTACATGGATCTTGGCCTTCTCAGGGAATACCTGGAAAATGTCAGGTCTGGCATCACGGGTTTCAGCCTCCATGAAAAGATAGGGGAGAACTCCAGGATGTTTCTTTCCCACTATTCAGAGAGGGTTCTTCCGCTGAAACCCACGAAGACTATCCTGGAGAGCATCAAGAAACGGATCCTCAACGAACAAACCACCCTGCTATGCACAAGATGCGGAAATATAAGGACGATGCGAGTTCGTGAGGCCGTAAGCATAAGATGCCCTAACTGTGGGAGCAACCTTGTTGCATCCCTGTCAGACTACGAGATGAACGCATACAGATCGAACGAGGGAGATCGGGCTGTGCAGAGAAGGGTATCAAGAAATGCACACCTTGTGAGGGAACGCGGATTCCAGGCCATCTTGGCACTTGCAGCGCACGGTATCGGCCCTGAGACAGCCATCAGGCTGCTGGAAGTATCCTACATAAACGAGGATGATTTTATTAGGGCAATACTCAATGCAGAGATGGAGTTTGCAAAAAACAGGCGTTACTGGGACTAGGCCACAGCCTTGCCTTCCGCTGACTTCCTGATCTCCTGCAATATTTTGTGAGCAAATTCTGCGTGAGCTGCAGGATGTATCTGTGATTCAAAAACGCCCCTGATGGTCCCTGACTGGTCGATCACGAAGGTTATCCTCTGAGGGATGAGGAAATGCTTCAGCTTGAACAGTTCTCTGATTCTGTTTCCTGGGTCGCTGATAAGCCTGAACTGGAGATTGTGGTGTTCCCTGAATTTTGCGTGTGACTCCTGGGAGTCTGCGCTGACCCCGATGACTTCACCCCCGACCTCCTTGAGTGAGGTGAAGTTGTCCCTGAAAACACAGGCTTCCTTTGTGCACCCCGGCGTCTCATCCTTTGGGTAGAAATAAAGCACAAGAGCGTGGTCCTTTATGAAGTCGCTGAGCCTGAATTTCTCGCCATTGTCCATCGTTGCCTCAAAGTCCGGTGCCCTATCTCCTGTATTAAGAGTCATGTTGTAATAATTAGTAACCAGTTATTATTGTTTTTTGGCTCATCCCGTATCTTTTCCGTGCCATGCAGTAATGTTCAAAGTGAGTTTGTCGTCCCCACACTGATTTTTGACGGAAATATTCGGAACTAACGGATAACTGAATAAATAGGTTAAATAGATGGTGATTGCATGGGTGTATATGCAGGGGAAATCCGAGCGTCTCCTGATTTTCATTGAAAGGTACATCGAGAAGAACCTTACTGTGCCGATCATAGTGGAGGGGACAAACGACGTCAGGAGCTTGAGGTGGATGAGCTTCTCTGGAACGATCATAAAGATGAACCAGGGAAAGTCCCTCATGGCTCTTGCCGAGGCCATAAGCAATGACTTCGACGAAGTCATCATCCTGACGGACTTTGACAATAAGGGCGAGAAACTGTGTTCCACCATGCAGGGCTACCTGGTGAGCCTTGGCACCAGGGTGGACAGCAGGCTCAGGGATTTCCTGAACAGTTCTCTGCCAGTGAAGACGGTAGAGGAAGTCCCTGCAGCGGTCGAAAGGCTTGCGCAGATACCTCCAAAGGCAAGGAACATCATCAAGGCAGGTAAGAATGCCAGGTCATTCGCCGATCGCAGGCCAGGGGAATAATAATCTATCTAGTTGGCATGACCTCCCAATGGCGTCAACCTTTCGCCTGACTTTTATCGGAACCGGCGGCTCTTGGCCTGTACCTGGCAGGGCAATGCCTGCCATTGCGCTGCAGATCGACAGCACCGTGAACCTGCTGGATTGCGGGGAAGGGACCCAGAAGCGCATAATGAGAAGCAAGATTTCATTCATGCAGGTTGACAATATTTTCCTCACTCACTTCCACGGGGATCATTTTCTCGGGATTCTGGGAATGATCCAGAGCATGTCATTCAACGGCAGGGAGAAGCCACTCCATATATTTGGACCAATCCGGGCAAGGCAGATCCTCAATAATGCACTCAATGTTGGTTACTATACCCTTGGATTCGATATCCACATCCACGAACTCATGCCGGGCCAGACCATTGAACTGGAGGGTTTTTCTGTTACTACCCTGAAGAACGACCATCCGGTCCCTGCAATATCTTATCTTTTCCAGGAACCTGACATGATCAAGGTTGACCGCTCCAAAGTGGATGCACTTGGGATACCGAGCAGGAAGATCGAGCAGATCAGGGATAGGGGGTTCGCATTGATCGATGGCAGAAGATACACCATCGAGGAGATTGCTGCCGGAGTTAAGCCAGGCAGGAAGATTGTATATACAGGGGACACGCGCCCCATGGAGTCGATGAAAGAGTTTGCCCGGGGAGCGGACGTACTGATCCACGAAACTACTACTGATTCTTCCTATGAGCCCCTAGTAAACGAGTTCGGGCATTCTTCTTCCCGCCAGGCTGCTGAGATAGCCAGAGATGCTAAAGTGGGAAGGCTGTTCCTCTTCCATTACAGTCCCAGGATCTATGACACCCAGGTGTTGCTGAAAGAGGCCAGATCCATTTTCCCTGAATCATATCTCAGCAGGGAATTCATGGAATTTGACGTGGCCTCGCCAAAAAACCTAGCGGAACTCCAGGAAAGTCACCTGGCAAGGATGAGGGCCTGAATCTCCTCCGGGGAGAACCTGAGTTGCCCGTTCTGGGTCTCGATTGTAACACAACTGTCCCGGTAAATTTCCACCTGCCTTCCAGGGAATGCTTCAACTGAGGCAAGCCTCTTAAGGAGTGAATCCTCTTCGTAAGTGATCCTCAATATCCGGTATATTCCGTCATTCGCAAGTCCCGCGCTGATCCCGGTCCTCGGAGAGAATGGATCGGTCGGGTTTCCATGTGGACAGGACTCAGGGTTCCCAAGGTTCTTGAATAGCTTCTCACCACGGTCACCGGTGAATAGATGTTCTAGCTCCATCACAGAGGAATGCGTCTCTTCCCACGGGACTTCAAGAAATCTGAATGCGAACACTTCCGAGATACGGTGCATTCTGACCAGGGGTGCAGTGATGCGCCTTCCCAGCCTTGTCAGCTCAATGGAGCGACCGTTCTTCACCATCAGGCCGTCATTAACCAGCGATGTGATGTATTGTGAGGCAGTGGCACCAGTTATGTGCAGCCTGTCTGCGATCTCCTTTTCAGATGCTGTATCGAAGGATTCAATGAACTCCCAGGCCACCAGAAGATAGTCTTCCCTGTTCCTCAACTTCCAAAAATCGCAAGGGCGGAAATTAACTTTGTCTCTTTGCTGGATCAGTTTGAATTCCCCTGCTGTCCTGGAAGTTACCAGATCGCTTTTCGTAGGTTTGGCTGGCAGGAGAGTCCATCCTGAGGAAGATCACCTGTGCTATCTTCTTCCCAGGTTCAATCATTACCGGCTGCTGTGAAGAGTTGTAGAATGAGAGGGTAAGGTTTCCCCTGTACCCGGCATCAATGAAGCCAAAGGTACCAACTATTCCTCTCCTGGCCATTGAGGATTTGATGAAGATCTGTGCACAGATATCAGGAGGCAGATTCATGAATTCTCTTGATCCAACCAGGAAATGCCCCATTGGAGCGATTTCAAGGCCCTCTCTTGTTTCAATGCCCGCGTGCCTGACAACATCGATGGTGAGGTCGTAGCCATTTGGGGTAACGTTTCCCTGCTGGAAGCCCTCCGAGATAAGCTTGCCACCTAGGCAGTACTCGATGATTTGCGAGTCGTTCAGGACTGTCATCAGATCATGATGCTGTAGTGCTCTTAATGCTTGATCTCTTAGACGAGAGTGTCACATACAGGACCATCGCAACCGAGAAGGAGATAAAGTAACTGATATCGACCCCTCCAAGCATCCCTGCAAAGTACTGTTGCGAGATCACCACTCCCGGGTTCATGAAGGGTATCGAGACTAGAATCCCAATGACATAAGCCACGATCCCTCTTGGGTTGAAGGCTCGAAACACTTGTTTTTCCCATTTCCTGTTCACGATGAAAAAGTCGGCAATCATCACGCCGAGCCATGGAGTTATCCAGTAATCCAGGAGATAGAGGAAGCTTTCATAATTTGTGTAGAAATCTGTATAGCCCACGATCGCAAGCGTAAATGCGATTGCCATCACAACAAGTGTGATGGTCACCCTGCTTGCCCTTATTCCTGCGCTCCTGAGCGAGAGGGAATTAGAATACAGGTTCAGTGCATTGGCTGAGAGCCCCCCAAGCACCATGACCACAAGTCCCACGGGTGCGTAGTATCCCATGAAAGCTGAAATCGGTGCAGTCGGGTCTGTCGGATTGGAAATTGTGCTGATGCCGGTTGATGCTCCCATGAAGAACCCAATAACCTCAACCCAGAACGAGGCTGCGGCGGCTCCGAGCAGCGTGAACAGGAATACCCTGGAATCTCTTGATGTGGATGGAACGTATCTTGAATAATCGGCCGCGTATGGCCCCCAGCTCATTATATATGAAAACGAGAGCGCGAGGACTATCCCAAAACTTAGAAACGAGAACGATGCACCGGCAAGGTATGAGTCCACTGACGACCAGTGCGAGGGAAAACTCAGGCATACGTAAACGAAAAGCACGCCCAGGATTGCCGACATGTACCGTTCAAATTTGTGGAGGATATCCTGCCCGAACAGGACAAGCATGAAAATAATTATTGAGACTATGAGCACAGGAATAAAATAGAGACTACCGGTTGAAATGAGCCCTGCCATTGCATAGGAGGCGATTACAGTGTTGAATGTTAGCCAGCCGATTGTGTTGAACCACTGGAGAACAGACATTATCCTCCCTCCTGATGCACCGAACGACCGCTGTGAATTCATCATCTGGGGCTGCGCGGTGAGTTTCCCGGTGATACTCATTAGCGCAAGCATGCTTCCGCCAAGGAGGTTGCCCATGAATGCGGCAAGAAGGAATCCGGGTAGATCCAGACCAAATCCTGAAAAAAGAAAACCAAGCACCAGGTCACCGATGGTAAGGTTCGACGCAAACCAGACATAGAAGAGAGACCTGACATGGATGTGTCTTTCTGCCTCTGGTATGGCATCAATATCGTGTTTTTCTATATAATTGCCAAGTTTATTACCGAACATGTGTTCGCCGCACAACCATGATTCTCAGTGGTTATTTAATCCTTCAAGCTCCACAATTCTCCAGATTTGCCAAACACATCCAAATGGATGCTGAGATATCTCCAGCATATGGTATGACTTGTTAGGTGTTTAAATATCATCAACCAATTTCAATCCATGTCTAATCTTGTCGTCACAACACGCTGCCCAATATCTTACGATAAAGCAGGCGGCAAGGTTACTGTCCGCCACAACGCCGGAGGGGTCTCAAATTCCCTGGATAAGCTAATGGCAAAGGAGGGGGGAACATGGATTTGCTGGGGGGACGGGACCGGGGACAGGGAGCATGAAGTTGAGAATCACAACGGGTACACCATAGTCCGACTCTTCCTCTCCCAGGGAGAGAAAAAGGGTTTCTACGACGGTTACTCAAACGGGACGCTATGGCCGCTTTTTCATTATTTCAGGGAGAGGATCAAGTATACACAGTCATATTACTACTACTATGACGCAGTAAACAGGCACTTTGCCGAGGTTGTCTCACGCCAGGTCATGGATGGCGATACCATCTGGATCCATGACTACCAGCTTGCGCTTCTCCCCGGACTTCTGCGTGCAAACGGGATCCACAATCCGATACTTTTCACGTGGCACATACCGTGGGTCTCGGGAGAGTTTTTTGGAATTCTTCCGGAATCCAAGACTATCCTGTCTTCCCTGGCATCATGCGATGCAGTCACTTTCCACACGGGCCTATACAGGGACAATTTTGTTGAGTCCTGCAACCTTATACTGGGAAGGGACGAAGAATACGGCAAGAAGGCCTTTGCTATCCCCCTGGGGATAGACTATGAACATTACGCCAATTCAGGAAGAAAGATAAAAAATCCTTTTCCCGATGACAGGAAGACCATTTTCTCAATAGATCGACTTGATTATACAAAGGGGCTTACCGACCGGGTACTGGCAGTCAGAACCCTGCTGGAAAGGCATCCCGAATTGCTCGGAAAATTCTCCTATGTGCTCGTGGTCACGCCAAGCCGCACATCCATCAAGGAATACCTCAATGCGAAGCGGGATCTCGAGATGAATATAGGAAGGGTAAAC
>JAKAFX010000052.1 GCA_021817735.1 Thermoplasmata archaeon
TTGTTTTTTGGAAGGCTAAATGTAAAGGTAAACAGTAACACTGCATTTACTATCGACTTGCAAGGCAGAGATACAGTGATCTTTGCACATAAGGAAATTTTAGGCAAATTAATTGCGCATATTCCCTTCACCCCTGAGTCGCTGTATATTCCAGAATCACTTTCAGGGTTACTGGCCAGGCTTAATCTTATGGTTGAAGTAAGAGACACAAGGGGTCCCATTCTTAAGATGGGCATGGGACAGCATTCTGTTCTTGGGAAATTCGTTGTCAACTACAGTGCATTACTCAGGCTAATTAATGAGAGAGGTAAGAACCTGAAATCTGGAAAGGTTTAAAAACACGAGTTTTGATACATACTTCGTGTATCGGAAGGTGCAGGTCCTTGTACTTGTTCTAGTGATTTTCATGGCATGGATTCTGTACTCCTCAATGGTTTCCAGTCCCAACCCGCAGATAAGCGGGACATCACGGTCTGGCATTACAGGGGGCCTTGGAAACGGTCTTGGTACCGGATTTGGAACTGGTGGTGGTCTAGGATCTGAACCAGGCAGTGGATATACCTTCCCCAATCTGAATTTTGGCCTTGGCTCAATTTCCTGGCCGAGTTCTCCCCTCACTTTTCATTTTCCAAGTTTTTCCCTCAATCTCTCTTTCCTGAATTTTTTCCTCTGGTTTCCCTCTTTACATTTTGTGCCGCATAACTCGGGAGGAAAAGGAGGGCAGGCAAATGCAACAAACAATACTTCACCAACAGGCGGCAATGGGGGAAGTGCCGGAAACGCATTTCATATCTTCATTTCGCTTGAAACTGTTTATTTTCTCCTGGCAGGTGTTTTTGTTGCCGTGATCCTGATCATGGTGACCCAGATGGTCAAGGTACGAAAAAGTACTGGACGGAAACAACAGGAAAATGACGACCCTGATACCCAGGTTATGGATATTCTTCCGAGAAAGCGCCGCGGCAGTGAGCATGGTAACATGAATTATGCCTTCACTGAAACGATGGTGCCCTTCTATGGGTGGCAGAAGGACAGGAAGATTTTAGATTTTGGAATTCCGGGTGACATTCCCCTTAACTGGAGCACGGATGTTGATCTGACAGTATCTACCATGCCCGGGAATAATGTTTTCATGAACGATATGCCTCTGGATCTTAGGGGAGCCTCATCAGCAAACGTCAGGCTCAAAAACCTATGCACCCCGTTCAGGTCTGAAGGTGGAGGAGGGACTGACCTAAAGGTTGTTAGGGCCATTTCGCCCAGTGAAGACATAATCAAGCTTTTCCGCCTTAACCTCATCAATGAGAGAGATTATGCCTTTAACATGACTCCAACAGAACTTGCTAGGGCGATACATGGATCAAACAGCAGGTCTGATCTGGGGAGCCTTATCAACATATCAAAGGCATTTTCCGCTGTGTTCTATGGAAAGAAGGAGATAAGCATGACCGCATACCAGGACTTCATGCGGAACCTAGGAAAGGCGATACCTGATGCAAGAGTCTTTACATGTGAGGGGAACTGATTGACCTCTATAGCCACTAAGTTCATCGTACCACGCACAGGGAAAGGGTTCCTGGCATCACTTGCTATTACCGTTCTCTCTGCAGTAGCTGGGTTGTTTCTCTCCATATTTTTCCTCATATTCGCAGTATTTGGTGCAGGACTGATTCTTGGACTTCTAGCTAGCTACTTGAAGAAAATCTACGGTAGCAGGCAAGAAATTGTCTCAGCCCTGGACTCCGTGTTATCGATTCCGCTGTATGCTGCATTCATGCTCGCGCTCCTGGATGTTATGTTCTACGCTGGACTCACACCACTGGCTTTCCTTATAATGGAAGGCTCATTTGTCTTCATACTGCTATCAGTGCTATCCATAAGGCATTCCACAAAGCTCTACAGGTCGTCTAATTATATTCTTGCCAACTATTTCCGCAAGTCGTCAGGATATCTATTCATTCTTGCGGTTTCTGTTTTTCTTTTCCTGGATTTTTACACTTCGTTTCTAGCAGCACCTATGTTCATGTTTTCCCTTTCGGCAATACTTGGAGAAACCGGAGGGATCCTGAAGGAGACCAGCACAACAAACCTCAAAACTTTAGGGATTTACCTGAAGGAGAACCAGAGGAGAATTGGCAGGTTCTTCATTTTCCTCGGATTGGTCCTTGACATTCTGCTGATCCCGAAACCTGCTATATACAATGATTATGTCCTGGCATTTTTCTTATTCCTGGCTGCTGTCTTTGCCCTTAGGTCTGTGCACAATTCCTATAAGATATCCATACTGTTGATGGAACTCTCCAAGGAAGAGCCATTCAGCAAGCATGTGTACTATCCGAAAAGCGTAAGGGATGAAAACATAGACTTCCTGGTGGGGGATGCAAGGGAATTCCTCCTTGAGGGCAACACAAACGGTCTTCTCGTAAGCCTTGCTTTCATACTAACGAAATACGGCTATGACTTCCAGAAGATCAAGCAGGTTTTGGAGGCAATTTCGAGTTACAGGAAGCCAGAAGTTATCTATTCCAGGGGAGATCTGACCAGAGATATAATCAGGAACGAGATGGAGAAAAGGAGACATCTGCTGGATATTGCAATGCAGTCAATTGCAGGAGAATGAACGATGGAATCTGAAAAAACAGGAATCGAATATTATACAGAGATAGTCAACGCGAGCCTCGATGAGATATCCAAATACTATGTTGGTCAGCGAAACAACCTTGAAATCATTATGTCGGCAATCATCAACTCCGGGCACGTGCTAATCAATGACTTCCCGGGGATCGGCAAGACATTCATTTCCAAGCTTATATCACACACATTGGGGATTTCTTTCTCAAGGATTCAGTTCACTCCTGATCTCCTACCCGGTGACATCACTGGAACAAGGGTGTGGAAGCAGAACAAGGGGGACTTCGAGACAGTAAAGGGACCGATCTTCGCAAACTTGATCCTTGCAGATGAGATCAACAGGGCTCCCCCAAAAACCCAGTCTGCTCTTCTGGAGGCCATGGAAGAGAAGCACGTTACCATAGAAGGTGAGACAATAAAGCTCCAGGAACCATTCATAGTGCTCGCGACTGAAAACCCCGTTGAGTTCGAGGGGACTTATCCACTGCCGGAGGCTGAACTTGACAGGTTCATGGTAAAGATCTCCCTTGGATATCCTGAGGACGTAGAACTGCTCAGGAGAAGGCTCTCATGGAAGGAAGAGGATCCGAGCTCAGAGGCACGCGTAGTACTTGATAGCAGGATACTTGCAGAACTCAGGAAGTACATGGAGTCCGACATAACCATAAGCGAAGAGGTTTTGACTTATGTAAGCTCCTTTGCCCAGATAAGGCAGGACAAGCGTGTCCTCGCGGGACCGAGCCCCAGGGGGCTCATTTCTCTGCTAAGGCTTTCCAGGGGACTTGCGGTTATGGACGGTAGAGACTTCGTTACTCCGGATGACGTCAAGAGAGCTGCACCATATGCACTTGCTCACAGGCTTATCCTAAGGCCGGAAATCATGATAGAAAGAGTGGACGAAGCCTCAATCATTGCGGAGTATCTCAATAAGATACAGGTGCCGAAGTAGGGCATGATTAGAGAATGGGCGAGAACCCTCCTGGTCACTGTTTTCATTGTTGGAATCATTGCGGTTACAGCATTCCTATCCTCTTCCTTTGCGCTGCTGATTGCAGTTATATTCCCAATGGTCTTACTCGTTACGCTGAGACCAGAAGCCTCAAGTCCACAACTGTTCGTATCTGCTGATCAGACAATGATTCATTCAGAGGTGAGGAAGGAATTTGAAGTATCATTCACGTTGGACCTGTACGGGCCGCCTGGAATGTTTGTGGTAGAGCTTCCGTACTCCTCGCACTCCTCCATTTCCAACGGATCAAACGTTCACATCATTTTCTCTGACGGAACAAGAAAACAGAAGAAGATCAATTATAGGATGCTGTTCCTGAGGCGCGGAACATACGTCTTTACATCAGCCAGGTTCAAGTTTTACCCCGTTAACGGTGGTGTCAAGATAATCGAAGGGAAGGCAGAAATCAGCATGACATTAGAGATTGCCCCCGTTGTCAGGACAATGCAGGTGAGGCTGGTCAACCTTCGCACGGAAAAGGCCCTTCCAAAGTCCATAAAAAGCGTGATCGGGCCCACAAGCGATGAATTCGAGTCGATAAGGCAGTACCAGCCGGGTGATCCCTACAGGAATATTAACTGGAAAGCTACCGCCAGATCTGCATCCCCTGGGGGCCTGCTTGTCAACAGGTACTACAGTGAGGGGTATGAGTCGCTTTTGATCCTGATGGATACAGGCTATTTCGTTCAGCAGGGTAGTTCCGATGAAAATGCCTTTGAGTACTCAGTTTCCTATGCGCTATCCCTTTCCAAGATATTGCTGGACTATGGCCAGGAAGTAGGTATTGGCTTGGCGAACCCTTCTAGGGGCGGAAGTCAGTACGTGATCCCGTTTGCATCCGACTCACTTCAGTTTGCAAGGCAGATCAGGTTTTTCACCTCCTCCATGGGAGACCAGGGGCATCATGTTGACTACGGTCTTGATCGTGAGATCATTCTGGCGATCAAGAAGCATTATCCGTATGTGATCTTAACTACCTCACTTTCAAAATTGAATTATGGCAAGGTAGTCTCACTGGAAAGAAGTCTTAGCACCATCTGCAAGAAGGTCATGGTAGTTGACATCCTTACTTATGGCCTTGCTGCAAGGGTAGCAGGATTACATCCGGGAAAAACATACATGGATAACATAGTCCTGGAGAGCAAAAGGTCGATGCACTCCAGGATTGCGGCATATGGGCGCCTGCTTGTATGGGAGCCAGTTTCCCAGAGCATTGGCGACGTGGTATACAGGACCCTGAAGGAGATGAGGATGTGAGTGCTCCAACACAGGGGAGATATGCTCCCATTCTCCTCATGTCTGTCCCAACGTTTGCTGCGATCTACATTTACCAGTCTACGGCAGCGAACCTTGTTGCAGCCGCTTCCTTTGCAATGGTTATTTTCTCGTCAATGGACAATGGAAGGAAGCCAGCATTCCCTTCACTTAATTACCTGTCCATCGCACCAATCCTCATCCTGTTTGTATTCTCCAGGGGGCTTATTGGTGGATATGTCCTGGTATTCCCATATCTTGACCTGGCAGCAAGCATTATCCTTTCACTCTCAGTCTTTGTGTGGGAAATTGGACTTTACTACAATCAGCTCTATCAGACATCAGCACTTATACGTAGCAAGCTCGGCGATAACGGTTATGAGGAAGGCGAGGTGGAAGATGAGCTCCAGAACTTCAGTAAGTACTTTTCCCGTAACGCAAGGAGATCCCTGGCTATTTCCATTGTGGCATTTGCAGCAGTATACATTTTGCCTAAGATAAGCGCAGAAATATTCGTGCTTCTGATAATCTTCCTGGTTGCATACCTGCTGCTGGCAAGGTATGTGATCAGGGACGTCCCCAGGATCTGAGCCCCAATCATTAATTTATATTCTCTTGGACTACTCAACGATGAGCATATTCAAGGAAGACATGCTGAAGGGTAAACACGTCCTTATCACCGGCGCAGGCTCCGGCCTGGGAAGGCAGATGGCGGTTGCGTTTTCATCGTTGGGTGCGACTGTTTCCATTGTGGGAAGAAGGGAAGAGAAACTGAAGGAAACGGCAGAGATTATAAGCCGAAATGGAAAAGTCTGCTATTACAGGAAATGTGATGTCCGTAACATCGATGAAGTCAGGGATGCCTTATCGTACTTTGCCTCTTCTGCAGGAGAACCAAATGTACTGGTGAACAACGCTGCGGGGAACTTCATCAGCAGAACTGAGGATCTCTCGTTCAATGCATTCAACGCAGTGATTGGGATAGTCATGCAAGGTACCCTGCATTTCACATTGGAACTTGGGAAGTCATGGATCAGTGCGCGCAGGCCTGGAACTATCCTGAATATTGTTGCAGGATATGCAAGTACTGGCTCCGGCTATGTTGTACCATCAGCAATTGCAAAGGCCGGGGTATTATCTTTAACAAGATCTCTCGCTGCAGAGTGGGGAAAATACGGTATAAGAAGTACGGCAATTTCACCGGGGATTGTGCCCACCGAGGGTTCGGTCTCGAGGCTTGCACCAACAGAGGAAATACAAAAGATGTTGATAGACAGGATACCAATGAAGCGATATTGCACTGCTGAAGAACTGGCAGAACTGGCTTCATATCTTATTAGCGACGCAGCATCATTCATCAACGGGGATGTCGTGACCATTGATGGAGGCGAGAAGCAGTGGCTTTCCGGTCAATTCAACTTCCTGGATGCACTGACTCCAGAGCAATGGGCGTTAATCAAATCACTCCGGAAGGAATGATTCAAAGAAGTTTAGCCTGTCACTGAGGCTGGTTTTAAAGATGAAAAAGCCTGTTCATGGAAAAATCTACTTTGACTCCCAATGCCCTCTGTGCACTACGGTAGCAGAAGTGATCAGGAAGGAGGATAGGCAGCAGGCGCTTGATCTTTACCCCATTTCTCAGCTCAGCAAGGAACTTTCACCGGAAAGTTACAAGAATGTGGGAGACAGGATTGTCTACATTAATCGAGATGGAGCTATATTTACCGGTTTCAACGGAATCAAGCGCATTTCAGTTTCCATACCCGTTTTTCTGCCTGCTTATCCATTTCTGTTATTCATTGGCCTCCTGGGCGCCGGCGATATTGCCTACGACTTTGTTGCCAGGAGAAGGATGCGGTTTTCGAGGGTACTTCGGAAATTTATCGGTTGAGACCTGACTGAATACTCACACTTCTCGTTCTGCGCCTGACATCACGATTCCTTGCCTTGACATCGTTACCTGTTCTTCCGATGTATCCTTTTTATCTGATTCCAGCAATTACCTCTGTTAGAAATGAAGTTCTCCACAAGTCAACAGATCGGGTATTTGACTTCCAGGAATCGCATAGTCATGGCTCCAATGATTTCCAACCTCGCAAACCCAGACGGATCAACCAATGAAACCCATATACACTACCTTGCAGAAAGAGCAAGAGGCGGTGCAGGGATTATCACCACGGAATATACATACGTAGACGACCATAATGCCAGGGGTTCAAGAAATGAGCTGTCCATCACCAGGGATGATCTTGTTCCAAAACTGAGGAGATTAACTGAATCTGTACACATTTACGGCGCCCTATGCTTTGTCCAGCTTGTCCATGCAGGCGGAAAGGCCCTTGTGGCTGGGGTTCCTCAAATGGCCCCATCCTCCGTTGATTATATAGGAACCACCCCAAGGGAAATGACCAGGGATGATATTGAAAGGACACAGGAAAGCTTTATCTCGGCAGCTATTAGGGCAAGGAGAGCCGGGTTTGATGGTGTAGAACTCCATGGCGCTCATGGCTACCTTATACAGGAGTTTATCTCCCCAGCTCTCAATTCACGGGATGACGGGTACGGTGGGAGTTTGCAGAACAGGCTTAGGTTTGCCCAGGAGATTATTGACGGGATCAGAGGGTCGGTCGAGACTGTTCTGGGCATACGGCTAAGCCTTTACGAAGACGATCCTGACGGATACGCGCCTGATTATGGCCTTAAGTGTGCAGAATCGCTGGATGGAATTGATTTTGTGCACTTCTCTGCTGGAAGATTTGCCCCTCCTGGATCAACTGCATCCTTTTACCATGAGGCTCCCCACATAGCCGCAAGGCTGCCTAGAAAACCCAAAGTTACGTCTATGATCGTCGGTTCCATAGACAGCATAGAAGCCATGGAAAAGGCTCTCGAGAAAAGTGATTTTGTATCCATTGGCCGTGGACTCTTGGCTGATCCCTTCCTTGCGATTAAGGCAGCAGGACGGCCAGAGACAATCAGGCCATGTATCAGGTGCAACCAGGGATGCAGGAATCTGTCGTGGGGTGAAGTGAGGTGTACGGTGAATCCAGATACAGGATTCGAAACCATTGGGCATCTGCCCACGTTATTAGGGGAGATCGTGATAATCGGTGGGGGAATCAAGGGGCTGGAAGCTTCACTCCATGCCTCAAAACTTGGCCTACGGGTTCAGCTACATGAGGCATCGGGGGTCATTGGGGGGCAGCTTAACGAGATATGGGAACCCATGATGAGGAGAGAATACGGAAGGCTCATTGAATATTACAGGGCTGCACTGCCTGCGGCTGGAGTTGAAATCCTGACAGATAGCAAGTACAGTGGTAAAGGTCTCTCATGCCTTCCTGAGGTGGTATATCCAGCCCTACCCAAGAAGGATGAGATCTTTGTAGACTCTACCATATACAAACATCTGGACGAAGCTTTGCGCATTTCAGGCGAGGCAAGGGTGACGATATCGACAAGGAGCCTTATGTACCTGGACCGTGACAGGGCAGGTCAATTCAGGCGGATTGCCGAGTCCCTTGGGATCAGGTTTATTGATTTCGACCCTGAGATTTTCCATGAATCGCTGATCATCCCCGATCAGTACGATATACTCAAGGCAATGCAGTCAGGAAGACTTGCTGTTGATCGGTACCTTTCTGCAATGCGAAACGATTACCTTTGAATTTACGACTTTCAATGGGCCATGATCTGGAATTCATTTGACAATTCTCATAAGCCAATTCGGCTTTGTCATTTCATGGCTACAATGCAGAACAGGAAGGTCGCCCTTGTTGGCGTAAGCCTCGGCCTAGGGGCATCCCTGGCTCATGCCCTTTCGGGTGAAGGAGCATCCGTTTTCATCAGTTCCAGGAACGAGGGTAAGATCAACGACATAGCCAGGACAATGAAGCAGGCAGGAAACATAACTGCAATTCCAGGTGATGTTGCAACCTCGGAGGGATCCTTGGAGCTAGCCACTAAAATTAAGGAGAAAGCGGGAAAGCTTGATGGTCTTTGCATTCTGGTGGGAGGATACGAGGCGGACTCAATTACCAACCCGCATGCGCTTGACACGATGCTTAACAACAATGTTAAGGC
>JAKAFX010000053.1 GCA_021817735.1 Thermoplasmata archaeon
ACCCTCGAATTCATCCTTGATGACGACAAATGCAACTATGACCTCTCCTTTCACCGGATCCGGCTTTCCAAACACTGCAGATTCGGCGACCTCGCTTGATGCAATCAGGGCATTCTCGACCTCTATGGTGCCGAGCCTGTGGCCTGAAACTTTCAGTACCTCGTCGGCTCTCCCTAGAAGCCAGTAATATCCGTCCTTATCCCTGATGGCATAGTCGCCGCAGTAGTACCTTCCGTTGAACCTCTGGAAATACGTCGACTTGAACCTCTCGGGATCATTGTTGAGGGTCATGAACATGCCTGGCCACGGCCTGTTGTAGGCAATGTAGCCTTTCTCGCCTTCAGGAACTTCCTTCCCGTTCTCGTCCAGGATTACCGGAAACACTCCCGGCATTGGGAAAGTTCCGGATCCTGGCTTCAGTGGAGGGAGGCCAAGCCCAAGGGGAGGTGCAATCATGAACCCCCCGGTTTCAGTCTGCCAGTAAGTGTCGATTATGGGGGTGTTTGAGTGCCCAATGTTCTCGTAGTACCATTTCCATGCCGCTGGATTTATTGGCTCTCCTACGCTCCCGAGGACCCTTAGGGACCGGAGATCGTGCTTTTCGGGATACTTTTCTCCATACTTCATGAGCGTCCGTATTGCAGTGGGTGAAGTGTAAAGCAGGTTTACCCTGTACCTTTCTATGATTTCCCATAGCCTGTCCGGCGCAGGATAGGTGATTGCCCCTTCGTACATTATGGAGGTGAGGCCCAGAAACAGGGGGCCGAATACTATGTAACTGTGCCCAGTGACCCAACCGATATCTGCAGCGCACCACCATCTGTCGTCTTCTCCAGGGTTGAAGGCCCACTTGAGGGTATTGGCTACCCAGACGGAATATCCTCCTGTCCCGTGGACTGTGCCCTTTGGCTTGCCAGTGGTTCCCGAGGTGTAAAGGATGTAGAGTGGATTGGTTGAATCCATCCACTCAGGTTCTACATATGACTGGGAAGTGCCGACGATGTCATTCCACCTGAGGTCACGGCCCTCCTGCATCGGTGCACCGTGTCTGGTCCTCTCAGCCACTATCACGGTCTCTACGGTTGAGCATTGCACAAGCGCCTCGTCCACTATCTCCTTGAGCCTGACCACTTTTCCAGCCCTGAAGGCTCCATCGGCAGTTATGACAAGCTTAGCCCCTGAATCGTTGATTCTTTCCGCAAGCGCCCCAGCTCCAAACCCTGCAAAAACAAAGGAAAAAACTGCGCCAATCCTTGCGACCGCGAGCATTGCGACGGGGGCTTCCAGAATCATGGGGAGATAGATGATCACCCGGTCTCCTTTCTTCAGTCCCAGATCCTTCAGTGTCTTGGCAAGATTGTTGACCCTCGAATAAAGACCGTCATATGTGATGATCTTCTCTTCGCCGTTTTCTCCAACCCAAATGTAAGCGGCCTTGTTCCTTCTGTTGTGCTTCAGGTGCCGGTCCACGGCATTGTATGAGACGTTGAGTTTGCCCCCAACAAACCACTTGTAGAATGGAGGATCTGACTCGTCCAGGACCTGGTCCCATCTCCTGCGCCATTCCAGTATCTCGGCCTGCCTTTCCCAAAATCCATTCTGGTTTTCGAACGATTCCTTGTAGAATTCCTTGTAAGAGCCAATTCCGGGGTGATACGTCTCATCCGTGGGCAAAAATTCTCCATTTCCTTCCGTTCCAGGCATTGGAAAAATTTAGGCGTCATTGCTATATTAAAATTCTTCTGGGAAGGATATCATGCGGAAAATCCCTTGTTTGCTTTGCGATGTGAGAAAACACCTGCAGGATCCATCAATTAACGATCAACGTGATGCTGGGGCCTTAACCCCTTGCTTGAGAACCCCCCTGATCGATCCCGCTACCACGATGAGGAAAACAGCAATCAGCCCAATATAAAGGATAAGCGAGACGGGCTTGAAGAGTGCCAGGTATTCAGAGAGTGAGATCGTTCCAAGGTCGAATGCAGCAGTGGGAAACACGTAGCTCCACCAGCCTATATGGAACCTGAATCCGAGCCTCAAGTACCTCGCAAGAAGGAGCAGGTTTACTCCTATGGCCCACAGCCCAAAGCCCCATAAAATCACCCCTGACAGTATTCCAACGGGTAACAGGTTTGCGCCAAGGACTGTGCCAGCTACCCTTGAGATCTGCAGTATGTCCACTATCAGAATTCCGATCGGCGCAAGTATGATGTAATTCGTTGGCGCAAGTTCGACCGGAGGGAGGGTGTGGCTAATTAGCCTGAAGAAAAGCACGCCAAGTATGAGCAGGAAAAGCATCGCCCCGATGCCGAAGAAAAGAAGGGCTACTATCATTGTAGCCTGGTTCACAGGGGATAGAAGAACTGCGTTGGTAACCAGGATAGTAGCAACCGGCGTGATAAACCAACCGCCGTGAAGCTGGGAAAACTCGATGTTTATGTTGGAAAAGTAATGGTATGGCAGGTAGACTGCAAGGGCCAGAATAAGGACTGATCCGTAAACCAGCAACCCCATTACTATAGCCACGGGGAACAGGTTCCAGCATAGTATTGCAAGAATGACAGCAGAGATGGGCTGCAGGGCATAGAAACTCCCGGGCAGTGGGTGCAGCAGCTCATTCCTGACAACCGCAGGGTGAAGTATGATTCTGGCTAACAGAAGGGCAGAAAATATGGAAAACATGACTAACAGCAACAGCGTCATGGGAAGAACCAGGGAAGGGACAAATGGCCTGGAAGCCAGTATGAACCCGCCTGTTCCCAGCACGGAGCCGAATGAGGCTATTGGGAAATTCCTAGTATCCATGCATCGAAACCCTTGCTGGACTGTATTCAAACACTTTTTTCACTCTCTTCTCAAGGTGAATATAGATTATGGCAAGCAGGGGCTGGATCATGGGGATCACTGCAGGGGCCAGGGCAGCCACGGGATTGAGGGAAAGCACTGCGATGGCAGCGGCAATGCTCTGGTTCTTCGTAACCGAGATGAAGGCCACGGCCTGGTGATCAGCATAGGATAGATGCATCAGCCTGCTGATGAGTATTGATAGGAACAGGACCCCTACGATTACGCATGTCTGGTACCCAATCAGGTAGCCAACTATCTCCGGCTTTGCGATAATCACTGAAGACTCCCTGTCTACGAGCACGAAGATCAGGGCAAGCATGGAAAGCATTGTTGCCAGGGATAGATATTTCCTGGAGCTCCTGTTCACGAAATCTGATCCCTTGCGCCTGATGAGCAGGTATCTCGTCATCTGGCCCACAATGAAAGGCAGGACAAGGATGTAAACCACTGACATCATGATCGGGTCCAGGGGGATCTCCGATGCCTGGCCGCCATAGAGGCTCAACAAGAGAGGGATCATTGGAACTGCGACTGCCATGCTCAAAATGGCCAGCGCGGTTGCAAGCTCTATGCTCCCACCAACTATGAGCACATATCCCAGGGAAGCGCTGGATGCAGGAACAATATTGGCGATTATGAAGCCTGACTCTATCTCGTTGCTGCCAAGGCCCGGAGCCAATCCAAAGGCAATGAGGGGTGATATCGCGAAGATGTAGACCATGGATACCACGATGGGCTTCCAGGACCTCAGTCCGGTGGAGAGCCCCTCAGACTTTAGCTGGATCATGGAAGGGTAAATAGTGAGTATCGCGCAGAAAATCACCAGGTTGGAGAACAGATCTGTATTTGCCGCAGTGAACTGCCTGGTAAAATATCCAACTGGTATGGCGATGGCAACGGAGAGAAGGGTGTAAAGAATCAGGTATTTTCTTAGGTGTTCAGATAGCATTGCAACTCCACTACCTGAAACCTTGCTGTTTCCAGGCCTTTGGCTTTGCACGGTTTCCATCCTGGTCGCCCCCTATTTTCCCCCTGAACTTAGGCTGTCAGCAACAGAGGGTACGGTTTCGAGGATAGCCTTCAGCAGGGACTCATACTCCTTATTTATGGAGTAGTATGTATACCTCCAGGCTTCCCTCTTATTCAGGATGCGTGCCCCATACAATTTCTGCAAATGGACTGTCACTGTGGACTGCGGCATGTTCAAAGACTGCTGCAGCCTGCAAGCACAGACTTCCCCATGAGTCAGCGCAGTGGCCACTATTGCAAGCCGTGTCCTGTTGGAGAGCACCCCCATGAGCTCGCTTAGTTCCAGGAACTCCCCCTCATCGATTCTTTCAAATCGCCCCACCTCACAACCTTCAAAATCCTCTTTCATGCCTTGCTCACCTCAGCTAGCCTCCATGTTTCACTTAACCTTGTTTCCCTGCCGAGCTGTACCCAGACCAGGAAAAGCATCAGCGGGATCTCCAGCAGGGGACCTATGGCCGTGGTAACAACCACGTAGGGATAGGAAGAAAATGCTGCAACTGCGATTGCAATGCTTACCTCAAAATCCCTTGCCGAAACTGTAAAGCCAATGGCTGTGGAGTCTGAATAGGAGTATCTGGCCTTCCTCGCGACCAGGTAGCCCATTTGAAACAGCGCAAAATAAAAAGTCAGCATGACAATGGCCACCATCCAGACCAGGGAAGGATATGCAATTATCCCGCTGCCCTGGCTCCAGAATATCACCAAGATGGTGAACAGGAGTGCAATTGTCTGCAAGGTGCCCATCATGTTCAGGATCCTTGAAAAGTAGGCCTTTCCCTGAAGAAGTTTTCTTGTGGCGATTCCAGCAACCAGTGGCAGGGCAAGGTACAGGAGTACGCTCTCGAGAATCAGCCCCGGGCTTATGGTAACTGAAGTCCTGGCCAGAACGTAAACCAGCATCGGGGTGGTAGCTACCTGGATCAGGGAGTTCCATGCAACGAAGGACACCGCCTTGGATATATTTCCATGTGCCAGGTTTGTCCACACCATCACCATAGCAATGCAGGGGGCGACTCCAAGCAGAATTATGCCCACAAAAACCTGCGTCGTAACTGCGAAGCTGAGCAGTCCAAGATGGTAGAATACCATAAAAAAGAAGAAATATGCTAGGCCGGCCACCAGGAATGGAGCTATGGCATAGTTAAGAATCACCATGAGGCTGATTGTCCTGATGTCCCTGAGGCTTTTTCCAAGCTCCTCCAGTCGGATCCTGGTCATGGCGGGATAGATCATGAAGAATATCCCGACAGGGATCCCATAGTCTGACAACGGGCCTGACAGTGAGGGGGTGCGCGTTCCCAGTAACAACCCAAGTGCAATGGCAATGACCACAAACAACGGGAACAGCATCGTTTTCGTGTCCAGCCTGCCGGAGCCATTTTTCCTGCGATGAACCATGATGCCTCAGGATAAGATTGTCATATTATAATGTTATGATGTGATATACCAGCAGACGGTTTCATGATTCAATTCTGATGGGGGCGCCTTAAGTCAACCTTAGCAAAATCCAGCGTTCCCGAGTTCTCATGGGAAAGTCTTCTGGAGTTTCATGCCCTCGATTTCCTGTATCAGCGATCTAATAACGTTTTCCACGATCTTAAGAGGCTCCAGGTGCCCGGCGAGGAATTCTCTTCCTGCATCTGTTATCTCGTATTCCTTTATCTCCCTGCCGTGGACTATGGCCTTGCTTTCACTTCTTACAAGGTTCCTCCTCTCGAGGTTCTTCAGAAGGATATATATTGCACCGTCCGGCATTTCTCTCTTTAATTCTGCCGAGATCTCCTTTTGAAGGATGTATCCGTGCTTCGGTTTTTCAAGAAGGTCTCTAAGAATGAGCAGGCTGATAACCCCTCTCAGCACCTTTTCCTGAATCAGCATTATATTTGCTAAGTGAGACCTCTTAGATAAGAATTTATGGGTTAATGACTTACCTATATAGGCGAATGACCTGATAACCCCCGACAGAGAAAATAAGGACCATGGACACTCGTGCAGGATTAACGGACATCATCACCGACACTTGAACGATATGGATCCTGGACTTCTGGTAGAAGGAATAGGCCTCCAGGAAGGTTGGGTGGTTGCCGATATCGGCTGCGGTGACGGGTTCTATTCGATTCCACTGGCCAGGAAAGCTGGAAACCACGGTACAGTCTATGCTCTTGACGCTGACATGTCCGCCCTTGTGTCTCTTCGGGAGAATATAAGGAAAGCCGGAGTGAGCGAAGATCGATTCAGGCTTATCCACGGGGATGCCCTGAGCACTGGGATCCCTTCTGCTGAGTTAGACCTGGTTTTCATCGCGAACATGTTTCACGACATAGAAGAGAAAGGGGAGTTCCTGAAGGAAATTAAGCGAATATTGAAGCCCTCCGGGTTGCTGGTCGACATCGACTGGCAAAAAACGGTGACTCCTTTCGGACCCCCTCCCGGCATCAGGATAGGGCAGGATGAGGCAGAGAGGATGTTCACCTCAGCTGGCCTTGAAGAGGTCAGGAGAATCGAACCTGGTCCCTACCATTACGGACTCATATACCGCAAGACAGGGAAACGCATGGACGAGGGAAAAGATCATGGAGACAGGGGACATGAATCCTGAGAAGTCACCCCCAGGATTGAGTATCTACCCTCTAATTGCGACCTCCATAGGTCATTTTACCAACGATGGGACCCTCTTCCTTGTTCCCGTTGTGATAGACCTTGCTGCATCACTGTACGGCACCGGAACCCTCATTGTTACTGCGTCTCTTGTCCTGTTCTATCTCTCTACGGCCATAAGCGCAAACCTGCTTGGCCCGACCATAGACAGGAAGCACTTCCAGGCTGGTGGGATGGTTTTAGGGATTGTTATCCTCTCCTCAGGGCTTATCATGTATTCCCTATCTGTTCGGGGGACCATGGTTTCGACCTTTCTTGTCCTGTCATCCATTGTGGCAGGGGTAGGAGCATCATTCTACCATCCTACAGGCTCCTCGATCCTTCAGTCCTATTATGGAGGAGGCAGGCTGGGAAGGTACCTCGGAATTAACGGATCTGCCGGAAGTCTTGGTAGGGCGATCTATCCATCCCTGCTCTTTCTTGTGGGGGCGTTCCTTGTTTCTAACTCTTCCAGCATAATTTTTTTCGGGATGTTTGGCCTACTTTTGTCTGTCCTTATGTTCATAGGGATCAGGGACTATGCCAAGGAGGATAGAGCGAAAACCTCTCATGCTGGGCAGGCTTCAGTGCATGCTGGTAGCAAGGGCTCCGGCAAACCTGCCCGTACATCACTCAGAGGCGGCGTTTCGCTTCTGGCGGTGATTTCTCTCTTCAGGACCATGGCTTTCTTTGGAATTGTCGCCTGGATTCCGGAATATCTCACCTTCAGCCGGGGTATTGGCACATCCCTCTTGCTTGGATACACCATGACGCTGATGTTTTCCGGAGGGATTGCGGGCCAATTGGTGGTGGGAAGGCTTGTGGAGAGCCATGATAAGAGATCGGTGCTTGTGGCGACCACGTTGATGTCGGCTGCATTGATGTTCCTGTATCTCCTGACTTCAGGCTGGCTCTCTCTGTTGATGCTTGGCCTATTTGGCTTCTTTAATTTCAGCGGCTTTCCCATCTTCATGTCAATGGTTTCTGATTATGTTCCGAGAGGTTCAACGACCTCAAGCAATGCTCTGGTCTGGAACCTTGGAGGCACTGGAGGGCAGACGATTGGTCCGCTTGTCGTAGCGTTCCTCATTGGCGGCAATTATGCCGGACTGTCTTTCGCCTTCGAGATCCTGCTCGTCCTTGGAGCGCTTTCTGTCCTCCTGGCGCTGATCCTGCCGAGGCCGGTCAGGGAGTCCAGGGCTTCCCTTTTCGGGTGAGTTTACCATGCTTTGTGGCGGCAGGTCCCATATTTAACTGCCTTGGGACCCTGCCCGGTTCTGCCCTTGCCGGAACAGGGAAAGTCCTGCCCTGGACAAGACCGGTTTATCCTGGACAGGTCTTGAATCACCATTGACAGCAATTCTTTTTGATACCCGGACATGGCAATTTGTGGAAATCTTCTCCTTACTCAATGTCTTCGGCGCCTTTGTCGTTACCCTCATGATGATCTTTTATGCGATTGAAGAAAGGTCTTCAGCATATACGATGCTCTTCGGGATTACGTGCCTAGGCACCTCGATTTATGGGTTCGCGGCGGGCACCTGGCCATTTGGTATCATAGAAGGGGTCTGGGCCGTTATTGCCTTCAGGAAATACCTGAAGCTCCGAACGGCTTAAAATCGAATTGAACGATGGTGTTCGAACCGTGTTTGGCCCAAATCACTGGAACCGTTCATTCAATGCGCAGACTGGTGCAAAAAAAGAAAAACGCCTATGGCTATCTGGAGAGTGACTGCAGATGGATCTTTCGCCAAACCGGATTTACAGCATGGACTGCATTGGTTTCATGGATCTGCTTCCGGAAGGTTCTGTTGACGTTATTGTAACAAGTCCCCCGTATAACCTGGGGAAAAATTACGGACCCTATGGGGACAGGAGGGACAGGGAAGAATATCTCCAATGGCTGGGAGTGGTGGCAGAAAGGTCCAGGCGCATCCTCAAGGATGATGGTTCGTTTTTCCTGAACATAGGAGGGAAGCCTAGCGATTTGATGATGCCGCTCCAGGTCGCTGAGAGGTTTTCCAGGGTCTACTCGCTACAGAACGTAATCCATTGGATAAAACACATATCCCTGCCCGGTGAATTTGATGGAGGAGAGGGTGGACTTGTATCCCGCGGTCATTTCAAGCCGGTCAATTCCGATCTGTACCTCAGCCAGTCCCATGAATATGTCTTCCATTTCACGAAGTCCGGCAAGACAAGGCTCGACAAGCTAGCCATTGGAGTGCCGTACCAGGACAAAAGCAACGTTGCCAGGTGGAGCCGGAATAAGGACATAAGAGACCGAGGGAACGTCTGGTTCGTCCCATATGAGACCAAGGTAGGTCATTTCCGGAACCCCATGCTCCATCCTGCGGAATTTCCCGTGGA
>JAKAFX010000054.1 GCA_021817735.1 Thermoplasmata archaeon
TTCCCTGCTGAGCCATGCCTGTACCTATCAGGCCTCCTGCTATGGCAATCGCTGCTGCCAGTGCTAGTTGTGGATCTGCCAATGAAAAATCACCAAAGGCTAATTAACCTTGTTTATTTAAAAGTGATTGCGAACCACGGAGACAGGATCATTAGCAACTACTATACGTGAATATAACAGAAATCAGTGCAATGTATTCATCTCATGGCAATCCTGGATATTGCCACTGCGGTCTCTTCCGGGTTTTCTAGCATCATAACGTGTCCAGCCTTCTTGACGAACTCAACTTCTATGCCATATTTCCTGAACAAGGGAGAATAAATGTCAAAGTCCCTGTAATTCTTCTGCCCAATGAGGTAGTGGCTGGCGGTGCCCCTAAGGATCTCAAGCTTGTCAGGAAGGTACTTCCTGCTGTATTCGCATAGGGAGACTGCAGACCTCCATATCGCATAGTATGGAGCCTTCCTTGCACTCTGGACCAGTATCTTCAATGTTTCCCTGATCTCTCTCGGGTTGGTGGATGCCAGTGCCTGCGTATAGAATTGATCCGCTGAGTCGAGGGTTTGATCCCAGATCTCCCTGTATTCGTTCTCCCTGCTCCTGGCTATTTCCGCGCTCCACTGGGACTCCTGGTAGAGGAGGTTTGACTCGAGCCCAATATACCTGCCGACCATTGACGGTTTCAGGTCGTACATAATTAGCCCGATGACTCCAGCCATGGAATGGAACACTCCTGTGACGTTTTCGATGCCAAGGTGCTTCAATGCCTCCAGCACAGCCTTTGCCTGGCTTTCCATGGAGAAGGAATAGTCCGATGGGAAATTACTCCCCCCCTGCCCGGGGAGATCAATTGCAATCAGGTTGAATTGACGAAGAGAAGATTGCTCGAACAAGCGGTCCCAGTAATGACGGTCTCCGCTGAGTCCAGCAAGAAACAGTATGTTCTTGCGGCTGGCAGGATTGGTGAACTGCCTGAGGGTGATGTCGCCCTCAAAGGTCTCGATCTTGATTATTTGGTCTTCCAAGGAGATTTGATTGCAATGTTTTTGAAATAACTATCGCTTATTATCCCTACTCCGCATTTTAGGGCATGAGAAAGACGCTGGCATGAGCGCTGCAAGAGTGACCAGAGGCTTCCAGGTCGTTATAGATTGCCTCGATCAAGATTATTATGTCGCGTGCCTTCATACAACCATGAAATTCGAGTTTGAGGTGTTCGGGACCATGGAAGAACTCCTTTCTGTTGCTGCCAGCAGTTTTTCAATGGGAATGAGGCAGATAAGCACGCTTACACAGTACGGAGATTACGTGCTCTTCTACAGTCCCACTCTTTCCGGAGAGAAAGGCGAATCAGTGTGGCTGATTACTCTTGCAAAGGGCAAGCTGCCCCTGGGACTGATTGAATTCGACTACGAGACAAAGAAGGTTGAAAAGATCAGCAGACCCGTGAACCCTGAAAAGAGCCATTTCCTTGTGGTGAAGCCCGTCAGGTCGACAATCTTGGATGAGGCCCTTCAGGAGTTTAGCCGCCTCTGATGCCGTAGGATGAAGATCCCCCAATTATTTCTCTTCGCCCGGAGGTTTTAACCTGATAGTAGACACCGACCAGGTTTTTGATTGCTGTTTCCCCGCCAATATTTTTATTCCCACTACGGTTAGCTTTCAATGGCTGATCCTGAAGGGGCAATAGACTACCTGAAACGGATATTCGGGGAGTGGGAGAAACAGGATGGGACCCTTAAGAGACATGTGAGAGCCCGGAAAAGATCAGGCCTTGCCGCAGATTTTAAAAAAGATTCTGCTGAGGTCAGGGCCACAGTCTGCCCTTACATAAAGGAAGCTGGATATGCCCAGTCGAAGTCGATACTGCTTAAGGCCGGGGAGGGACTCGCAGGCCTTATCCTCAATTTCCAGTTAGAGAGTGCTGCTGACATCGTGCTGGGTGCTCTCCTGGATGTTTGTGGCTACAAGAAGGAAGGAGACAAACTAATAGAGAAGGGCACCTGAAGATTCCCTGTATCGCATACCTGAACTGATCTGCCCCCAAATCTGGGCAAAGTCTTGCTTATGCGCATTAGCATGCCACAGCTAATGGATATCTCAGTGAAGTGACACAGACCTTTCTGCGCCACATCAATTTATTGGACAGGGCTGCCTCTCGAATCCCGGCATTCCTTTCCGTTAAGTGAAGTCGGACCATGCTTCTGAAAAGTTCCATCCGGCCAACTGGCAAAAATAGTTTCAAGGCAAATGCTGGTATTCACCAGGGATCATTGATCCAGATAACTCTTCCTGCACTTGAGTGCCATTACGAAGGATATGGCAGTTCCTCCCCCAAACAAAAGCACAGGGTAGTAGAGGATCTGCGGAAACGATAGATGAACCGAGACAATGCCGGCGGTACCAGGCCTGGAATTTATTATGCCCATACGCTGGGAGTAATTGTAGTTCAGAAAGGTGATATCAACATAGGTAACAACAAGGTAACGTCCTGGATGGATGTCTATTCTCAGGTAATTCACGCTGTTGCTTGTATTGTACGTGAGCTGGGAGACGAGGGTGCGGTTCCCCCCGGGGCCAACAGCATATAGCAGCACTTTCCCTACGCAACTCTCGTTGGACATGGTAAAGTTCTGTTGGAAATAGGACTCCAAAAGCACGCTGTAGCCATATGATGTGAAATATGCCGACGAATTGTACAGGCTTTCCTGCTCCATGGGTGGGGCTGTATTGTTATCAACGAACAGGTAGTTCACAGGAGACTTGACTTCGAGTGACTGGGATCCATAGACCCAGGTTCCCAGGAACAGGAGAAGGAAGGAAACAAAAAAGACTGCAACGATCATCGAGATCCTCACTGCGTTGTTCCTGTGCATACTACCTGCCGCTCCTGATGCCTCTTCTCTTTATTATATACGGGACGGCCGCGAGCATCACCGCGGACGCAGCGAAGGAAATCAGGGTTGCACCGAAGGTTGCATAGTCAAGGCTAGGGCTGGAATTGAAGTAGGTGAATCCGGAAAAAAGCACCTCAACATATGCGTTAGAAGCAAAGTACTTGACTGAGTAAAGGGACATTACGAAGAAGAACCCCAGGACTAGAATGGACGTGAAGATGGAGTTAGGTAACAGGGAAGCAATCAGGTACCCAGTCGTGGTGTATAGGAAGATTAGGCCCATAAGGAGGAATAGTAGGTCTAGTGAGATTGCGGGGCTGAATGACGGAAGAAGATACCATTCCATAATGAGGGCCGGAATGCAGAATATCAGGGCAGAGAACAACGATCCTGATATTACGTATGTCCAGATCAGCGTATCCCTTCTGACTGGGAGAGTCATGAGAAGGCCCAGTGATCCTTTCTCGAGAGAGCGTGCGAAGAGGCCCGAAGCTTCTGAGGCATATAACAGCGGGATCAGGAAGTAGAAAGACGAGAGCGAAGAAAGAAATACTTGGCTCGGAGTAAACCCCGGGATCGTGAACCTCTGGAAATATCCCTCAAACAAGAAGTAAGAAAGAAGCAATGCAAGGAGTTCCCGGGAAAAGTAAGGATCTGTATCCTGCAGTGCCAGGTTCATCAGGTTCTTATTCAAAGAAATCCATCCTTGGGGTGAGGTATATCGAGGAAATAGCCATCCTCTCAGTCTGAGAAAGGTTGTTGAGAACCTCGCCGGTGGATGCCCCATCCACCAAGATCCTCCCATCCACAACCCTCGGTGAATATCGGGTTAAACCCTGCATTACTGCCTTGGGATCACTGGCAATTATGTTCACGGTAAACATAGATCCTCTCCCTCCTTCATGATCTTCCGAGGAGAATGCTAATTTTCCGCGGTTGAGCCCGAAACTTCTGTCGACGATCTCGATGAGTTCATCCACAATATGTGTCGAGACCAGGAATTTCTTCCCCGCAGATCTCATGGCGGATATCTCCCTGGCCAGGACCCTTCTGCGGTGGTAGTCAAGGCTGGAATTTGGCTCATCCAGGACATATCCTTCCCGGTCCAGGGAAAGAACAGCGACAAGGCTGACAAGCTGCATCTCTCCGAGGGACAGACTGGAGAATTTGTGCGACATCAGGTGATCGGCTGAGAATGCGGTGATCAACTGTCTGAGCCGGGCGTGGCTTGACCCTCCTATTTTCATGTACCAGTAGAGAAAATCTGCGACACTGTTCGACCCAAAAGAAACTGGCCGCTCAGGAAGATACCCAAATCTGGCCATAAGTGCCTCGGGTCTTCTGGCTGGTTCAGCTCCTCCAATCTCCACTTGGCCCTCTGTTGGCATGGCCAGTCCTTCCAACAGGGAAACCAGAGTGCTTTTTCCGGCGCCGTTTGGCCCATAGAGCAGGGTTACTCCCCCTCCAACACTCAGGGAAAGTGAGTCTAGCGCCGCAGTCTTTCCATATTTCTTTGTAAGTTCAGTAGCCTTTATCCATGGTTCTTGTGACATTATTTGGCACCTTTGCCGGGTTTCGTCCTTTTTCTTGCCATGTGTATCGTGGTGGCCATATACAGCAACCCCCCAATCCAAACAACAATCACTATGAATAAGTATTTCCCGAGGTAATGACCGAGATCCAGTGGAGAAAGCACCGTGTTGGTACCGATGAGCTGCATGTTGAAGTTTGTCACCTTTATCACCGGCTTGTTCACGTTGGTGAAACCAAGTAGTTGCTCCAGAAAAGTGCTAATTCCTAATGTGCCTGCGACCAGGTGCATGCTGACAAGCACGTTCGTGGAGCCGACATAGTCGTAACAATAGTAGTTTCCATAGGGATAATTGACTGATGGTCCGCTCTCATTGAAGTCATTCAGGTCAAGCACGAAGGGCTGGGTATATCCCATTGCAGAGGAATAATGCAATACAGTCTGGTTATCTCCGCTATAGGAAACGTGATAAGGATAGTTCAAAGGGCTGGAAACTACGCCAAAACTCCCATCGACAGCGTCGATGCTTCCGGACGACCTTGCCAGGTTGTTGATGAAGGCCTGCCCAAAGGAAGAGCCTGACACGAGAGTTGTGGATTCCTTGAACAATTGAGTGTATGAAAAGTTGGTCGGGTGACCTACATATGCCGGCCCATTCACTGTCAGGTTCTCATATAAGCTGGAACCCCCGTAAGTTAGTTGGATGACACCGGTTTGCAGAAGTAGAGTTGGGGTGCCATTAATGAATGAGTACACAGCCCCGTCAGTGAAGGTGTAAAGAAAGAAGGATTTCCCTGGGTCGAGTGCCTTCTGATCGCTACCCTGAGCCGCCTCCAGGGATAGGATTGGAGCGGAAAGGAGAATTGCAGTGACCCCCACCATTATTGCAATTCCCAATGCGATGAGTTTTTTAACCTTCATGCGGCTTCAATGAAACGTCCAATTGAATTTGAAAGGTTCCGGTAGCAACGTCACCCCATACCGATTCATGGTTTTACTGGACTTCCCCCTCGGGTGATAACAACCGTCTCCCAGGCTGGGAGGCACCGTAAAATGATCCGGCATACCCCCTGCCATGTTCGCTGGAGCTTGGGACGAAGGGGCAATTTCTGATCCGAACAAAACATGGAAACCAGTGAAAGGAGATAAGATACTGCCCGCAAGGATCGTAAAAATATCTTCAGCCTCCTCAGAGCCGATTTTCGACTCTTCCTGGTATAGTTCTTTTTTAGTCATCAACAATACAAACTTAGAAAAATATTTAAAAGTATTCCGGGAATCCATATCATAACCTGTTTGTCAGGGCTCAGATATCGTTTGAATTCCCAATATTGTGGATTGGGGATACCTTTTCAAGCATTGGATCTCGCTGTGAATTTGGACATTGCCTATGGGCGGTATTGGAGGTTGTGTCGGTTCACCGGACTACGGTGAAGAATAATGATCAGCCACCAAGGGTTCCGGATAGCAGATTCATGTTTCTCCATTAAAAAATCACTGATACACCATCGCAAAGAGATGATAGCCATCACCCCATGATCAATAGAGGCGGTGAATCCTATTTCCCCGTCCACAATATTGGCGGAAACTGTGATGACTTAGGTATTGCATCACCCCTTCCATTGATCCAGAGATTGTCCTCAAAATGGTTGGATCTCTGAGTTGCACCGCGGAAAGTCGTCTAGAACCTGGAAAGATTCATGACGTCCGGGCATGTCGCCTGTTGCTACACGCCTGGCTGGAAGAGAACTACTGTATGACTTCCTTCTAGAGGATAGTAAGTCTGGTACTCAAATAGTCACAGGAAATCTCCCGTACTCCTGAATCTTGCAGAATCTTGCATAATCAAGAGCCAATAATGCAGCCAGGGTAGAAAGCTCGATCTCAAGCGTAACCACAAGTACAGAGGGATAAGGTAATCTTATATCCAGAAACGCCGAATGCAGAGCGGGCAGGGTATTATTGTAGAAGTCGGAAGCATTGTGGTAAACCAGCATAGTTGCGAACTCAAGCCGATAGTATCCGGAAGTGAGATTCAGGTGGGCCTGGGCAAATTCTGTACCTGACATGTTGAAGGAGCGATCGCATTGAGCTCTCCATTCGTTCCCATCGGACGTCCCCCTCTCGACAATTAACTGCGACAATTGAATCGATACAGAATGAGAAATCTCCGCAATTTTCAAAATTTGAATGATATTCCCACTCACGGAAAAGTCAAAATCAGAACTTGAAATTCCTTTTATCTGACGAACCTACATGAAGGCTCATTTTTTCATTTTTTTCCGGCACGGAAAGGATTTTACGGCACCGTGAAAATCAGGTGCCCGATGAATCAGAGAAAACAAGGGATTACGGAAGAGTACTCCGCCGGTCGAAGAGACCAGTACGAGTACGACATGAACCTGGTGGAGGAAGCCATCAGGAAGAGCAGGAGCTTTAAGGACTTCATCAGTGTGCTGAGAGAGGACTTGCAGAAGCAGGACCGTGATGTGATCAGGGACTGGCATTTGTCAGGAAAGGTGAATTGAAGGAAGGGTTACACATGGCCAAGAGAAATCCGTTCACGAAAGAATATGTTACTGGTAGAAAGGATCAGTTTGACTTGGATTATACGGTATTCAGGAAATGTTCAGAAGAGGCCACATCGCTGGAGGACCTAAATGAAAGGTTGGAGAGAAATTTCCAATACATGATTTCCAGGATCGCCGGAGAGAATGCCAAGGAGTTGATGGAAGAGATGGAGATAATTTGAAATTTCAATTAAAACTATATATAATATCCATTTTACAAACTATAGAATTTCTATGGACCGAATATAGGGCAAAATAAAATGTGTTTTACTCAATTTCATATGTCAATCAATCTGAGAGAAGAGAACCCTCGCCAATTTTTGAAAAATCAAGAGTACCGTTTTTGTCTTTACGATCGATCTCTCGAATCCCCCACTCTGCGTAATCCACCAATTTTTTGAGTCTTTGATCCTCCGGCAAATCGGGATGTAGCCCCACCATAATTGCGCTAAATATTCCCTCAGGATCCAGACTATTTATGTTTTGAAAAGTCTCTCTTGTTCCTGTTTCGTACGTTTGCCCAGCTCGGATGCCCAAGGCCGCTCCAAGAGTCCAAACGTCCCTTTGCTCCTTAAACAGACCTTTGGATGTTAGCCTCTTCATTATGGTTTTGGCCTCGCTTGTTGAGGGTATTGTTCTAGCATCTCCAAAAGCTCCACTCGTTGCTAATCACCTCCATCCGTATGATATATCTCTGAACCTCTTTCTTGGCTAATATGTTTCACCGTAAAATCACTCTTGATCTGTCCTTGCAGGAATTTTTCGTCCCCTGGGCGAAATTCCTTATCTGTAACAAGAAGAGTGATCTCTTGGGATAGCTTTGGAATGTAATTTAGGATCTTCTCACTGTATTCAACGTCAAGTCTTCCAAAAGGTGTGTCCATAAAAATTGGAGCATTGATCTTAGCACATCGATTCAGCGCGCCTATTAATGATAAGGCTACAATTTGTTCCTCCCCAGCCGATCTTAATTCACCCCTGTCAAGAATGGCTCCATTTTTTGTTATGATGCTGAGACCAAATTGATTGTTAATCTGCAGCTTATCAAAGCTCTCCTTAGTTTTTATCTCTCTAAATATTTCTGTGGCTACATTTTCAACCTCTGCCTTTCTTTGTTCGCGATACACTGAAATAGCCCTTTCAAGGATTTGTGATATTGCTGTTGCAGCTTCCGTTCTTCTCGCCAACACCTTTAGTTCGTCCTGATCTATGCTGTCAATTTTCCGATTCAAATCTCCCTTGATTTTATGGAACTCTTCAAGTGCTTCCTTGTGTGTTTCAATGAGTCCTTCTAGTCTACCTTTCTCCTTTTCCTGTTCCCTTATACGTATTTCTATCCGCTTGGGTTCCTCCTCATTCTGCCCTGCTAGGGATTCTTTGGCGCTGTTTAGTTTGGTCTCTTTGACCGATAAATCAAAAGCAATTTGCTGGATTTTTTTCTCTATCTCCTTGATTGTTTCTTTATTCCCGCTGTAATTTAACATCTTCTTAAGAGTCTCAGAATAAACCTCGAATTCAAGATTCGGTTCAGGGATCTCTGTTAACGTATCAACTTGGATATTTACTTCTTGAAGCTGGGCTTGTAACTCGTTTAGTTTTGTCTCATTGAGAACTGTCCCGCATAGTCGACACTTTTGATCGGACATAGCTTTGATTATCTGATCTCTAGCACCCAATAACCTCTGTTTTTCATCATATTTTGACATCACTTCCTTGTGTCTAGATTCAAGTCCAGAAATTAGATCACGTGCGGTACTCAAAAGAACGACCTTGTAGAGTTGTGACGTCTCCTGCTTAAGTTTTGTCAATTCGCTCTCTTTATCCGAATTTAAACCCTTAATCTCTGT
>JAKAFX010000008.1:0-17514 GCA_021817735.1 Thermoplasmata archaeon
ACCAGATCTTACCTTGCCATTTGCATGCTGAAGGGTAATCGCCTCCAAGCAACGACTGAATTCCTCTCCCGTCATATCTGCAAGTTCTACCACGTTGCATAAGTTTTTGTTGGAATTCATCGCTTTCCTAGGCACTGTCAAATATCATGGTCGAGCACCCTGCTCTCATGCCAATTTCCTCTTCACGAGTTCCACTGAATACATCCGTTCCTTGCTTGAATAGGCGTGAACCTCTCTCTTCTCAGCCATTATCAGGCCGATTCTACGGAATTCCTCGAGCCTGTCCACAAGTCTTTCAAAATCACAGATCTCGTAGTAGTTCAATTTTCCCCCTTCCCGTAGGCTACCAAGTGCCGGCTTTATGAAGGAATATGCTCCATGTGGCAGATTCATTATGATTCTGTCCACGTCGTGATAATCAATGATTGCCTTAGATGAATCGGCCATCAATGGCGTTATTTTCCCAAGAAGTCTGTTCATTCCGATGTTCTCCTGCATCAGAGAAACTGCATTGGGGTTGTTGTCGATTGCCGTTATATTCGTGTTTTTCCGGGATGCAATATTCAGTGCGAAGGAACCAACACCCGCAAACATGTCAACAATCCTCTCTCCATCGCTCACCTTTGTCGAGAGGAGGAGTCTTTCAGTGGCCAACCTGGGGGAGAAGTATACCTTCTTTACATCTACCTTGAGGATAATGCCATTTTCCCTGTACATTGCCACCGGAGCATCTTCCCCAGCTATGAGCATCAAGTCCCTTATCCTTGCATCTCCCTTCACCCCGCGGTCGAAGTAGACACTCCTGATTCCTTTGCCTGATTTCATCAGGTCTGCTGCAAGGTTTCTCAGTTTCTCCTCGTTCCTTTCCTTGGAAATTGCTATGTGTCCTATTACGTCGTAACTGCCGGAGATCCTCACCGGGTAATTCCGCTTAGCCCTCGCAACTCCCTCTAGTCTCACGATCTCCCACTTGCTGTCCACATTCTCTGGGTTTGAAGCAAGGGGAATAAACAGAAAGCCACCCTCGTGTAAAATGCTGAATTCTGGGTCGAGGATCCCGGAATTCTTCAGCATCCTTATTGCCTCTTCGCCGGATTTTTCAGGGACTTTCAGGTGGTCCTTCATTTGCTTTCTTCCCTGTCATTCTCTTTGCATACCCTATTATGTCGTTGGAAAGCTTTGCGGAGAAACCAAAAATTGAGGATATCTTCTCCACACTGCTTCCTGCGACTTCTTCCGGGGATTTCAATCCCGCAACGTATAGCCTGCGTGCCCGGACCCTTCCAACGCCGGGTATGGTCGTCAGTGATACAATCTCCTCCCTGATTCCTTCCCTTACCCTCAGGGCTAGCATGTCACATCTTCTCTGTACTTCAGGCTTGTACATCTGCGCAATTCTTGCCATGGAATACAGCAGCCATTCCAATGTTGATGACCTGGCTTGTATGTCACCATAGCCAATATTGAATTTCTCTTCAATATTCCTTATGGGAGCCTCGTCGATCCAGTCGAGAAATATCATGGCAATTTTCGCCGCCTTGTAAGAATCGTCACTGAAGTCTTCGATTTCGTTCTTTTCCATGAAATTCTCTATCATGTAATAATCTTCCCGGGACAGAGAGATATAACCAATATCACTGCTCATTGCTACACAGTATATGGCAGTGGACTCCCTGAAATCCCCTTCCAAATACTTCTTGATCTCAAGAGCCACGACCGGGTCAATGTAGAGGTTACTTACCATCTCTCCGAACGCTGTCGCTCTGAGTCCCTTTTGGCCCTCACGGAGGAGAGAGTTTTCCAGGAGGAATTTTAGTGACTCGTCTACATGCTTCTGGAGATCCTTCGAGAGCCCCTGGCTGTGCATGAGTGTTTTTCCAAAGAACCCCATTATCCCTTCACGATCAGATGCAAGGCCGGAGGCAACCAGCGCAAGTGTGTTAAATCTTATGAGTTCCTCATGGTTCAACTGAGAGATAACAGGCTCTGCTTCGTCGCTGAGATACCGTATGGATCTTTCAAACCCCATCTCGCTGGACGCGAAGATCACGGCAACGCCTCTGCTGTCGTACCCTGGCCTTCCAGCTCTTCCCATCATTTGCTTCACCTCTCCGGTTGAGATGTAGTCGCTAACTCCTCCTGAGTATCTAGTTATATCCCGTATGATAACTGCTCGGGCAGGGAGGTTCACTCCTGCGGCAAGAGTTGGGGTTGCGACCACCACCTTGATCTTTCCTTGCCTGAAAAGATCCTCAATCCGTGTACGCGTTTCTATTGGAAGGCCAGCGTGGTGAAATGCAACTCCCCTAGGGGCAATCTCATTGATGATTCCGGTCAGACGGTCGGTTTCGCCGGGATTATCCCCTTCCGCATATTTTTCTTGAGGTAACAGGGGAGGAAACTGCACTGCGGTTTCCTCCACCCTCTTTCTTGAGTTCCTAAAGACTATGACCTGCCCGCCCTCCTCCACCTGACCCCGAACTATATCTTCCATGGAGCGTGGCACCTCCTCTTCAAGCGCTTTCCCGTCCCTGCCAAAATACTTCCCGCGGTAGAGGACCTTGGAGTCCAATGGTACGGGCCTGAAATCACTCTGAACCAGCTCTGCACCAAGCCAGCTGGCAATCTCTACTGAATTGGTTATTGTTGCTGACAGGGCGATAATCTGCATGTCTGGATTCACGATCTTCGAAGCTGTCAGCACGGACTCCAGTCTTGACCCTCTGGATCTCTCCCCAATGAGATGAAGCTCGTCTGCAATAATAAGCCCGACTTCGCTCAGAAAATAAGGATCGTGGTGGATCAGTGAGTCAGCCTTCTCAGAGGTGCAGATGATTACGTCGAATCTGCCGAGAGTGGAAGGAGAGACATCGTAGTCCCCAATAGCGATGGTCACCCTTGCACCTATAGACCTTAGCGCCTTTAGTTCTGAAAACTTCTCGGAGGCCAGTGCCTTGAGCGGTACAATATAGAGGGACTTTCGTCCTTTCTTCAAGTTGAGAAGGATTCCCGCGTACGCTATCACGGTTTTCCCCGCAGCTGTTGGAACCGTAACCAGCGTGTTCTTTCCCTTCATTACCTTTTCAATGGCCTCCTTCTGGTGAGGATAGAGGTCGAAGTCTTTTCCTCCAGTCAGGGAGAGAAACTCTTCGCCGAGGCCAATTTCGCTGATCTTCATTTCCGGAACCTGATTATGCTGCCTATTATTACTGATTGCTTGGATTGAGAATCTCTGTTCGCTTTGCCATTCATCTGCAAGTACAACTTATATTTGAGCAATATCTAGGGCGTGTATATGGAGGATGCATCGTATTGAGCGCTGAGATCGGTTTGATGAGGCTAAACTGGGCGAGAGACCATATGGACGTATGTGGGAAATTGAGACAGAGATTTGTAGAGGAGAAGCCATTCAAGGGACTAAAGATTTCAATGGCACTCCATGTGGAAGCAAAAACAGGCATTTTTGCGCTGTTGTTAAAGGAAGGTGGTGCCACTTTAAGAATGGCTTCCTGCAATCCACTTAGTTCCGATGACAACGTGGTTGACTCTCTAAAGAAAGACCACGGCATGGAAGTCTTTGCCAGGAAAGGGATGAGCAGGGAAGAGTATTACGAAAACCTTGACAGGACGCTTGATCTAAATCCTGACATCATTATCGACGATGGAGGAGATCTTGTCAAGATAGTCCACGAAAGGAGACGAGACCTAATCAGGAACATCATCGGTGGGAATGAGGAAACGACTACAGGTGTTGTGCGCCTTAAGGCTATGGAAAAGGCGGGAGTTTTGAGTTTCCCAATGTTTGACGTGAACGATGCAAGGATGAAGCACTTCTTTGATAACAGGTACGGCACAGGACAAAGCACACTTGACGGGATCATGAATGCTACTAACATCCTGCTTGCTGGCAAATCCGTGGTTGTGGCAGGATACGGGTACTGCGGGAAGGGCATAGCAATGAGGATGAAGGGCATGGGGGCAAACGTTACAGTATCAGAGGTCGATCCAGTAAAGGCCATTGAGGCTGTAATGGACGGCTTCAAGGTTGGCCAGATGAATTCAGCCATAAGGGATGCGGATTTTGTGGTAACAGCAACTGGAATGAAAGATGTTGTCACTTACGAGGATATGCTCAAAGCCAAGCCGAATATCATACTCGCTAACGCTGGTCATTTCAACAATGAAATATCATTTGAGGAACTCGAAAGCAGATCGATTGAGAGGAAGCAAGTTAGGGAACAAGTCGTCCGCTACAGGTTGGAAAACGGGAACCACGTTAACCTGATCGCCGACGGAAGATTGGTCAACCTGGCATCAGGGCAGGGACACCCGGTGGAGATTATGGACATGAGTTTCGCAATACAGGCACTTGTCGCAGAGCACCTTGTGAAGCACCACAATGAACTCAAGCCAGTGGTCTATAGTGTGCCTGACGAAATAGACGGTCTCGTGGCCTCCATCAAGCTGGAGTCACTTGGAGTGAAAATTGACAGGCTAACGCAGGAACAGGTCAGGTATTCAGAATCCTGGAACGAGGGGACATAACGCAAAGTAATCCATTGGAAATATGTTCCGGCGAAGCAAGAATGCATCCATGGAAGCTTTTTATATACTCTTCCAATTGGTCTTGACCCGCCTGCCTGAGGGCAGCGCTTTGTGCCGTCGTAGCTCAGCCTGGTAGAGCGTGTGCTTGGTAAGCACAAGGTCGCGGGATCGAATCCCGTCGACGGCTTATTTTCCTGTTGCCAGACTAAGTTTCAACTAAGTCCAAGATTCCTGATCTAAACGACTAGATTGCACTTTCACAAAACAATGAACCTGTGTTGACAGGGTTACTACTTATCTTCCTGCCGGTAAAAGAGTGGGAGTGAAACTGCAGCAAGATCAGTCACGTTGGGCATCGCCTTCACCACACGGATCGGGCGCTTCATTGACTTGAATTCGTCCATGATCGCTTTTCTCAGCTGCGGGAAGAGGTAACTTCCGGACTTTGTGATCCCCCCACCGAGTATTATGAGTTCGGGATCCAGGGTGCAAACAACATTGACAATACCTACTGCAAGGAAATAAACTGTTTCCTCAACGATTAGCCTCGATAGACCGTCACCGTTCTCCATTGCGTCAAAAACTGCCTTTGCATCAAGGTTCTGTACAGGGATTCTGCTGAGCAGCTCCGAATCCCTGAGGGCACTTATGTTCTCCTTTACTCTCCTCGAGATTGCCTTCCCGCTTGCCAGTGACTCGAGGCAGCCTTGCCTTCCGCAGCCGCAGGAAGGGCCGTTGATCATTATTACATTATGCCCAAATTCACCCGCCAAGCCATGGGCGCCCCTCACTAGATGGCCTGCAGAGAAGAATCCACCGCCTATTCCAGTGCTGAGGGTGATGTACGCAAAGTCATCGACATTGCGGCCCGCACCGAATAAGCGTTCTGCTATGGCAGCAGCGGTTGCATCGTTTTCAAGCACTGCCGGGGCTCCGAAGTGCTTTTGCAATGCGGGACCGATCCCAAATTTCTTCATTCCAGGGAGGTTTGGAGCACTCACCACCATCCCCTTTTCCTTGTCCACAAGGCCAGCGAAAATGATTCCAATGCCATCCGCTTTCTTGAGTCCAACAGATTCCATTGCTTCCTGGCCCATCTCAATGAGCTGCTGTGTCATCCGTTCCTGGCCTAGATGCTTGATTGTCGATTTTTCAATCTTTGCCCTGATCTCGCCATCGCTCGATCCCACAACGGCAGATATCTTGGTTCCCCCAATGTCAAAACCCAGTATGTTTCTCGGTGACTTGGGCATTCACTGGACACCTTGCTTTGCTTTTATCACTATTAGTTTCAGGCCGTCCCGGCCCACGATAATTACTTTCTCGCCCGTCTCGATCATTTCCTTATCCCGGGATATTGCCTTCCATTCCTGGCCTTCGATGGAGACCCAACCCTCATGATCAAAGCTGCTCTTCGCAGTGGCAATTGAGTCTATGAGTGCCTCTGCGCCTGTGAACTTCTTCAGCCTGAATCCCTTATATATCTGCATCAGGTAGAATACAACAATGATTCCTATCACTACAATGACCACTGCAGTGATAATGTTTGCAGTGCTGAACGGTGAAACACCTGAAGTCAGTGGACCTGAGCTGATGTAAGCAGGGCTTAGCAGGAAAGCACCCACAAGTCCCATTGCAAGCCCAGACATAAGTGCAATGCCATGTCCTGTCTTTACCTCGAAGAGCATTATGACTGCCCCGAGTATGACCAGGATTAGGCCTAGAAAGTTTCCCCCAAGTATGCCAACCCCAACCAGACCCAGCCCTATCATGATGAGACCCACCACAGAAAGCACAATAGATGCATGATATAGATCCAGTAGCACAGCAAGGCTGCCAATCAGTATAAACAGGCCATCAACATAAGAATTGCTCAGGAAACTCAGGAAGTTATCATATGGAGACGGATTAACATATACCGCCTGTCCAGTGATTCCCTGTCCAGCAAGCATGGCTGAGAGATTGGAGTAAATCCCGTTAACAACACCATAGGAATAAGCATCCTGAGCAGAATAGGCTATGTTCTGTGATACCATTACATATGCTGCAGATGCATTACGCCCGTGGGACTGAGCCATTGACACCATCAAGGCTTCACAGGCAGCTGTCACATGTTGCTGCTCCAGGGCTGTACCCCCAACTACCTCTGGCGTGGATGGGCCAATGAAGGATCCTGGTCCCATGAATATCTTGTCCGAAGCCATTGCAACATATGAACCCGCAGAAGCACCAAAACCATCTGGCACTATGAAGGTGTAAACCGGAATCTTCTGCACACCTTCCGTGTTGTTAATCGCGTCCACTATCTGCTGCATGCTTGCAAGGTAACCCCCTGGAGTATTCATCTGTATCACAACAGCAGACACGCTGCTTGACGATAGAGAGGATAGAGCTGACTGAAACATGGAAGCGGAACCTGGGTCAATGGCCTCGTCAAGATTCACGATAACTACATTCTTTGAAGACTGGGAATGTGATATTGATGGCAGAAGTACCAACGCGAATATGAGCGCGAATATGAAAAGCATTCTTTTGTGAGTCATCTTTTACCCCTAAGCCACACTGCCCAGGCTGTAATCATGCCATTCTTGTTATTCTTATTTCTGCTTTAGTGCACTGGTGTCATATACATATATGCCACTGCATTTGTCATACATATGATCGCTGCAAGAATCGATTTGAGGGAGCAGATTACGCAGCGCACGGTCCTCAGGTATATGCCCATTCTGGAGGATGTGTACAAATCTGGAAGAATCAAGGGAGTACTTTTTGTGATAAATTCCCCTGGTGGTGAGGCAAACTCATCCCAGATTCTTGCCAACACGGTCTCCAAACTGGCAGGAAAAAAGAAAGTGTACTGCATTGTTGAGGGGATGGCTGCATCGGGTGCCTATTGGATAGCTTCATCATGCAGCAGGATCTTTGCAATGGACACTTCGCTTGTGGGGTCAATAGGAATTATAGGCGTGGTTCCAAGAGTCACGAAGCTTCTGGAAAAACTTGGCGTGAGAATTGATGTCAGCAAGATTGGATCGATGAAGGATATGAATTCACCTTTCTCGGAAGGCTCTGTTCAAGAGACGGCTGCTTACAATGAGCTGCTTTCTGATGTGTTTCAAAAGTTCAAGGATGATGTCGTTTCCAGAAGGCACATTGCAGAGAGTGAAATTCCAAAGGTGATTAACGGCGCGATTTTTTCCGCACCAAAAGCAAAGCTTCATGGGTTAATTGATGAGATCGGTGATGTCTACACAGCCTTGGACTCAATGCAGAAGGAACTCAATGCTAAACTGAAAGTCAGGGGATACGAAGTCAGGAGGAGCCTGGTGAGCAGGATGCTTTCCGCTGATTTAATGTGGAGGCCAATAAGAAGCCTATTGGAGGAGAGTTTCGGGATAAGCGATGAGTTCCCTCAACTTCTCTTCAGACCCTAGGATTCATTTTAATCATAGCAGTGAATTCCCATGCAATGAACAGGACTTTCATCTCACAGCTGGGCCCAGAAGTACTTGGAAAGGCCGTAATGGTAGAAGGGTGGGTTCACGAGATCAAGCGTCTGAAAAGCGTAGACTTCATAATGATCAGGGATAAAACCGGTATAGCGCAGGTGACTGTAAAAAAAGATTCACCGCTTAAGGGTTTCAACCTTGAGTCGCTCAACAGAGAGAGCGTGTTGAAGGTCAAGGGATTGGTTCCTGAGAAGCAGATCAGCAGGAACATGATAGAGATCGCTGCCACTGACATAGAGATCCTGAATCGCTCTGCTGCCCCACTACCTCTTCCTGTAGCAGAGAACATTGAGTCTGATCTGGAAACCAGGCTAAATAACAGATTCCTGGATCTGAGGAGGCACGAAAACTATTCCATATTCGAGGTAAAGAGCAGCCTCCTCTGGGGAATAAGAACATTCCTGCACTCCCAGGGATTCATTGAGGTAAACACACCCAAAGTTGTGGCTTCTTCCACCGAAGGTGGAGCAGACCTGTTCAAGGTGAAATACTTTGAGATGGATGCATACCTCAACCAGTCACCGCAGCTTTACAAAGAAATCCTTATTTCATCAGGATTTGAGCGAGTTTTTGAAGTTGGTCCAGCCTTCAGGGCAGAGAAACACAACACCACCCACCATCTCAATGAGTTCACATCTGTGGACATAGAGATGGGATTCTCCGACCATGAGGATGCAATGCTAATGCTAGAAGGAGCTGTGAAGTCAGGTATAGAAAACGTAGTTAAGTCAAGCACCAGACCAAGCACCTCATCTTCCACCAGCTTGAATGTTCCAGAGATCCCTTTTCCAAGAATAGAGTACAGCAGGTGTCTTGAGCTGGTACAGGCTGCTGGGGAGAAGATAGAGTTTGGATCTGACTTCAGCCCTGAGCAGCTTAGAATTATCGGAGATAGTTATCCTGGATTCTATTTCATAACAAAGTGGCCATCAGAGCTAAGGCCCTTCTATACCATGGTAGATCCAGACGATGAGACCCTGTCGAATTCATTCGACCTACAGTTTAGGGAAAGGGAGATCACTTCAGGAGCACAGAGAGTACACGACCCGGAAATGCTTAGGAACAGATTCCTCAAGAAAGGGCTCAAGCCTGCCGACTTCGACTTCTACCTTAATTCCTTTTTGTACGGAATGCCCCCCCACGCTGGGTGGGGGCTTGGACTTGAACGACTGACCATGATATTGCTTGACCTAAAGAATATAAGGGAGACTTCACTGTTTCCGCGAGACAGAACTAGGATTGTTCCATGATTTCTTGGGCCTCTCCTCTTCCCCAAAAACCAGTGCGTCCATTTCATCAGGGCTTGACTCTTCCAAAATCTCTTCCTTTCTCATCCTGACTTTTGCCATGTTTTACCACGACATCTTAATTATGCAAATTCAGTTATAATAAGATTTCTATTGTCATGGCTTTGGGACAATATTATTTTACTGACATGCCCCTGTAATCTCTGATCAGATCTGGTTTTGTATGCTTCAGGTATTTATATTGCCGGAGATTGTGCATATTGATCTTCATGGTTGCGGGATCTCCTGTGCCGTCTGTAGAGGATATATTCTCCTCAGGGTTTCCCGATTCATTCATAATTTTGTGGACCTCGTCCAGCAGTCTCTTCGATCTCTCTGGATCGTAACCCCGCTCTATCGTTTTGTAAGAGAATGGTGAGGATATTCCCAGTTTCTCAGCAAATAGACGAAGAAATCCGTCTGCAATTCTATTGGGCATTCCAAAGTATGCCTGCATGAGCATCACCTTCACTATATCTGATTCAGGTGTTGGAGGTCTTCCAGCACCCCTCTTTCTATCCGGAAGATTCGAGGAAGCGGTATCAACCACATCTCTTATTGTCTCAAGAATATCTGCGATCTCATTCACCTGGGCATTCTCATAATCGGATCAGTTCCTCTTCTCCGTATCCCTTTTCTCATACGGAAAAGATCGGTCCCTTACAGACCTGACAAGATTCGTTAGATCCTCAACGGTCTTCCTGGCCATGAATGGAACCATGATACTTTTCCAATTTCCAGAGAAGACGGATCACAATACAGTGAACAAGTTCATGCAGAAGTTCTACGGACAGGATTCAACATCATGGAGCGGGAAATACAGATATCACAGGCATGGCTTTATGGAGGATATTCCACACAGAAAAATCCAAAGGGATGTAGTAATTCTCAGCAGTGAAGATATGCCGAAGGTACTTGATTTCCTTGGTAAATATTCAGTGACTCTGCATGTCAGGGAAATAAGGCTGACACCCGACGATGAAGAAATTCTGAGTAGAGATCAAAAATAATATTGTCCCAAAGCTTTCTCAATAACATGTGACGTGATTTTTAGTGTCCATTGTGGGTTTAAAAAACATTTTTTATGGGTTCGAGTGGCGAGCGACTGTTTGGTAGGCAATGATCACATGCTTACAAGAATAAGTTTGTGGAGACCAACCAAATCTATGTAGTTGCCTAACAAAGTAGGAACGCAGAAGCTCACACTTCGTTTAAATTTTTAAAGGAAAACTCTGGACCACATCGGTCTGGGGTTCCACTTTTTGCATGTCTATAGGTTTTACCATAGTTTATAGGCAATTGCATAAGCTCATACGGTGATGCAATCGCTGTAGCTTTTCAAATATCAAATTAAGTGTTATATAGTGCGCGACCAGAGACCTTTTCGGAAGACCTAAATGTTCAACAAGCCTAGCGATGCTTCAACAAGAGCACCCAGAAGTATTAAGGAGATAGAAGTTAGGAAGAAGATGCCGCCAATTCTCCCAATTTCTTTCACTCTCTTGATAAAGAACTCAATTTTCTCCCTCCGCAACATTGACTGGAAGTAAGAAATTATAATGTCGCCCAAAATCATAGCCGTGGCTAACCCAAAGACATAACCAAGCGTTTCCGGAAAAAACTGTGGCAGCAGGTATCTTAGAGAGGTTTGAAATGTGGAACCATTAATGAATCCTGACATAGCAATTGTTTCTAAAATGTTCGTTGATAGCAATTGTACGAAGGAACCGATAAATATGGAGAAGCCCCCTGAAACATAGTCGAACAAATCAATAGCCAGATTATTCTGAAACACCTGATTGAAAAAGGAGTAGAAACCCGGACCCTTGCCTGGAGATCCCGGCCCTTGCGGTATTGGTGTTACTGGTGCTATCGTCGTAAATATCAGCAAAAAAAGGGCAAACGTAACGTAATAGATCAGAATTGAAGAGAGCAAGTATTGCAGGGATTTAGACCTGCCTATTTTCGATGGCCTCTTGACGACATAGAGTCCGGTCAAATGGTCAAATAAGGTCTGGAGATACCTGCGATACTTGAAAATAAAGAGAAAATTGGCGAGTTCCAGGATAAAGAATGACTTAACAGCGATCCTAAGCAACATCAACTTGTTCTGCTCTTTGCTGTCTCGCTCGTATCTGGAAATGATACCTTTTCGGAAAATAGTCGCACCAATTCCAGCATTCAATGTAGCCTCAGTCAAGTAGTACAGGAACGAGATCAAGGTCAGGATCGTTATGTCGAGCCATCCTTCTCTTGTTTCAAAGATCGCCGTTAGAGCTTGGGGAAAGTTTGACTTATAAAGGACGAAGAATTCAAGAAATACTGATTTGATACCCATCATCGTATCGATTAAAGCAGTTGATGCGATCAAAATTGCCTGTTCCGTCAAGTAAGCAATAAATCTTTCACTGAGTTCCAACAGTCTGGTCATGAGTTGAGTTTCTCGATTCTTTTTGCTATTCTTCGCGATACCCTCGAACGGACTTCTTCGGAATCGTAGTTCTCCTGAACGAAGTCATTAAGTGCCAGCAGGCTCCTTTTAACGACTTCTATATCTTCCAAGTGCTGGATTGCAAACTGATCAGAAAGAAGTTCGTACCTATTATTCAATATTATAAACGTGACAAGTGATAGGGCACACACAATACCTATCGCTGCTGGAGCATAGAAAAATCTGCGAAGCAGACCAAGAATAGATAACAAAATGGTTGAAAAAATTAAGAAAAACAGAGAAAAAAGAAATACGAGCACCAAGAGCCTCTTAGACCTGTCATCATTCATTCTTGCATGGCCCAGTTCATGCAGGATAAGTGGATCAAGTTCTCCCACGTTAAAATTATCGACCAGTCGTTCATCGATGAAGATCACAGGCCTTTCCAAGTTCCCCCGTGTAAAGAGTGGGGGGAATTTACCGCTATTATTGAATGATCTAATAAGAATGCCATTCCCGGCTATCTCCTTATATTTCGTGGAGTAATGAGCTGACAGTCTCGTGTCATCCGTGCATACCAAATTGGATATGTTGTATTTACTCAGAGAGCTAGAAAATGGGGCGTCCCCTTTTTCAGCTTGAGGTCTCAGGAGCAGGAAATAGTCAACAATTCCGATCATGACCAAAACAATAAATACAAGGAATATGGAAAGATGGAAATTAAATGAAATTTGTGGATATACCATTATCACCATACCAAAAATTACCAGAATTATGAAATCGATCAGAACTGCTGCCATTCTCTTGGATATTTTTTTTTTCAAATTATGCCACTTCCTAACTGCAAAGTTAGCACTTTGTATTCTATTGGTCTAACCGTTCAAAGAAAAAAATGGGAGATTTGTATATTTTTCTTCTACGGCCTCAAGCGAATTTTGTTTACATAGCCACAATCGCGCCGGCGATGGTAGCTATAATTGCCCAACCAACGGGGCCCAAAGTAGCTAGATAGACCAAAAGTATATCCTCAATGCTACCTATTGCAACCGCTCCCGATGCAGCCAAGGCATCAGCTGCTGCCGATGCTATTGGACCTCCAATAGCTATTCCGAGAGACGCGGCACTAGAGATGATCGTTGTATAAAACAACGCAACAGGTGGATACATCCCCCAGTGCCAAAATTCGTAGCCAACAATATCTCCCAGTGCTAGAGGGGTTACAAAGGATACTGTGGTCCCCTGTGTGCCCATCCCGCCAAAATTCTGTGGAATAACGCTTGCATTAGCTAGTTCAAAAAAAGAGTAGATGGGAACTCCAGCCGTAGCTAGCACTATGCTTACTATTACTAGACTTTCTAGCCCCGTTGCATGTCTGTTTGGCATTCTAGGATTACTCAATTCCGTAGAAAGAACGGCGAGCTCATTGGCCCGCATTTCTAGGAAATCCACAGATAATACTTCAGCAGACATGAAAAATACATTCAGTATTAATATATAGATTTTTTTTTCTCAATAGGCTTTGGGACAATATTACTTTACTGACATGCCCTGTAATCTTTGATCAGATCTGGTTTTGTATGCCTCAGGTATTTATATTGCCGGAGATTGTGTATATTGATCTTCAATGTTTTCTCTGTCTTTTTCCTTGGAGGGATCTTCTTCCTTATCTTGACTGGCATCTTCCTCTTTATCATGGAGTTCACGCATTCAGATATTGAACGCATGTGATAGTGTTCCAGCCATGACTGAGTATTATCCAAGAAATTGTAAAGCATCTTCTTCCATGATTCAACACCATTTGCCCTGAAACTTGCATTTGTCTTCGGAAGGAAGTATTGATCTATTCCATAACCATTCGTTGTGGAATGCATATTCCTGTTGGAATACAGGGCATCGCCAAGCATCTTATCCATCCCCGGGGCAAGTGTCATTGTTTGTGACATTATGGAAGAGAAATGCGATAACTCACCGATGGAGTGATCATCTGTTATTGAGAATCCGGCAATCATCTTTGTATGCACTCCCGCTGCAAACACTGAATAATGGAAGTCATGCTTTCCCTCTTGAATATGGGTTCCCTAGTCTTAATAGAAATCAAAGACCATTGTATTATTCGCACCTGCAAGTGACAAATAAGAATACGCTATAAACAATGCCCAATAATGAAGATCGAAACTGTAGGTGTCATCGGTTCAGGAAGCATGGGCTCCGCAATAGCGGAAGTAATGGCATTCAATGGCAAGCAGGTCATATTGAGGGATGTTAGTGACAAGATTCTTTCCCGGGGGATGGAAAGAATCGAGAAGATACTCGATGATCTTATTTCCTTTAATGCCAAGAGGCCTGAAAAGGAGAGTACCCGTCTGAAAAAAATGGGAATAGAACTTACTGCCGAACAGGATGAAAAATTGAAGAGGGCACTCGCACCTGAATTCACTGAAGATGACAAGACCTCGATTCTCTCAAGGATAACCCCCACAACAAGCTATTCTTCGCTGGAAGATGCAGACCTTATCGTAGAAGCAGCTTTTGAGAATATGGAAGTCAAGAGGGAGATTTTTGCTGAGTTGTCAAAGGTTGCAGGAGAGAACACCATCCTGGCATCCAACACTTCATCGCTCAGCATAACACAAATGGCAAGGTCCTATTCAAAGCCAGAGAGGGCTATTATTGCGCACTTCTTCAACCCGCCTTTTACCCTCCCTCTTGTGGAGATAGTCCCGGGAGTTTCCACCGACCCAGAGGTGACAGAAGGAATGATCTCGTTTATCTCAGGGCTTAGAAATCATCGGGGGAAGATGCTTCCAGTAAAAGTCAAAGAGGTACCCGGTTTTGTGGTGAACCGGATACTCGTTCCAATGATGAATGAGGCTGCAAGAATGCTAGATGAGGGGATTGCGGCGGCGGCAGACATTGACGCGGCAATGAAAGCTGGAGCTGGAATGCCCATGGGCCCACTGGAACTCTCGGATATGGTTGGCCTGGACATTGTCAAGGATGTAATGGAAATCCTTCATAGAGAATATGGAGACCCGAGGTACGCACCCTCTATCTTGATAAACAGGCTCGTCAATGCAGGAAAACTCGGGAGAAAGACGGGAGAAGGATTCTTCAGGTACTAGGCTTCCTTCCTGTCCCTATTGATCAGAACGACTGTAGGTTCAATTATATAGCGGGTCTTCGACTTCCTCGTTATGGAAAAGAGTGCAGACTTCTTCCCGGTTCTCTCGAAAAAAAGGTTGAGCTCTCTTATCAATGACTTGTTTACTGAAAGTTCGATGTAAATTGGGTTGCCGAGATGATACCATGTTGCGATAACAGTATTGCCTTCGATGTAGTCCAGATCCTCCCTGTCAATTTCGAGATCCATTCTCTGACCTATTGCCAATCTCAGAAGTTACACCCCCCACGAAAAACAGTCCCATGAAATTAATTCTTTTTGGTGCAATCCCATCCTGTCACCTGTGTATGAAAAGACAATTTGAAACTTAGTACTAACTTGAGTCTTCAATCAGACTTATCCCCAGAATTTTTTCCAACTTCCTGGCAAACTTGATGTCAGGGACAAAGGCGCCACGCTCAATGTTTGATAGAACATTCTTGCGTTCCATTAGCCTTTTGGCGAGGTCTTCCTGAGTCCAGGACATTTTCTCTCTTGCTTCTTTTATGAGTCTTGGAAATTCTTCGACTACATAAAGATTTTCAATGTCTGCTTCCTTCTTTCGCGGCCTTGTTGGCGTGTGCTTGACTATTTGCTGAACCTCCCTTTTTGTGGGCACAAAGGGTTTCACTTCCTGTGGTTGTCTAATAATAGCGGGTTTCTTTGTCTCCAATGGAGTACCGAAGTGCTGGCAGGAGTCGCAGACTGACATTACCGCTCCTTCGATACGCACCCTGATCAGGTTTTGGGTTTTCTTGCCGCACATCTCACAATCAGGCATCGATTCGGATTGGTACTTGGCGTATTATTCTTTCCAAAAATCCCGCAAATTAATATATTAGACCGGATCATTCAAGACCATTCATTTGGGCTTTCCGGATAGAGTCGTTGTCAATAAGAATGGGATATTCTCCTTGAGCGTGGATAGCCTCAGGCATCATGGTGAGGATGTTTTCAGGCAGGGTTCGATGTACTTGAGAGCCTGGGAACCAAAGAGAAGTAAACTTGCTGCCTGTATGAAGAAGGGCCTCAAATCGTTCCCATTTGAGGAAGACTCCCGTCTTCTCTACCTTGGGGCTTCGTCTGGGACCACCGTGAGTCACCTTTCTGATGTCCTGATTAACGGAAGGATCTATGCTGTAGAGGTCTCATATGATTCTTTCCTGAAACTTATGGAGCTTGCAGCCAAAAGGAAAAACGTGCTTCCGATCATGGAAGATGCGAACCTCGTAGAAAGATACGGCTTCTTTGTTGAAGCACCCGACACATTGTACCAGGATATTTCCCAGAGAAACCAAATCCAGATTTTCAATCGTACCACAGAGTACTTTCCATCAATCGAAAGAGGCATACTCATAGTAAAGGCGAGATCCATAAGTTCCAGGAAAAAAGATCAGGAGATTCTCAGGGAGGCAGTGTCTGGGATAAGAAATTTCATGGTCAAACAGGCCATAGATCTTGCACCCTATAGCATTGGAAACTACCTTCTGCATGTTGAAAGGCTCTAGCAACCTGTCTTTACTTGAAGTCTTTTATGCCGTAACTGGAAACATTTTATTTTTGCGGGTTTTTCATTAGTTCTGCTAATTGGAACGGGCTACGTCCTGAAGTCAAAGTCGACCCATTGGTCTGGGCGGATGGGAGGCTGTACACATGGAGACCAATCCACTGTTTTCCTGCAAATGCTTATTGAATTGGTGAATCTGAGGCAAGGCGCCTTGCAATGTGACGCATGCCCCATGAAGTAACAATGTGGCAGTTCAGATTGCGCTGAGCAGAGAATTCCCTCCTCAATGTTGTTAAATAATCATTAGCTATGCATTTGCAGGGTTCGCAATTTATGGATGAGAATGGGCCGTTTGACATAGAGATATTTCACAGCCTTGGGATGAAGCGCAGGAAGTGCACAAACTGTGGCTCTTACTTCTGGACTTCGGACGAGAAGAGGAAGGTATGTGGCGACCCACCGTGCGATGTCTATACGTTTATTGGAAAACCCATCAAGAATGGTCCATTTTCTGTCAAAGAAATGAGGAAGATGTTCCTCGACTTTTTCGACAATGATCATCATTTTGTGAAACCATATCCCGTTGTTCCAAGATGGAGAGAGGACGTACTCCTGGTCAACGCATCGATCTATGATTTTCAGCCTCAGGTTACTGGCGGTTACGCAATGCCTCCGGGAAATCCACTGGTAATGTCACAACCCTGTATCAGGATGATTGACGTGGATAAGGTGGGAATAACAGGACGTCACCTTACCAGTTTTGAGATGATGTGCCATGATTCGTTCAATTACCCTGACAAGTTCGTTTATTGGAACAATGAGACCATAAGGCTATGCAACTTGTTTCTCACCGAAAGACTTGGCATAGATCAGAAGAGGGTAGTCTACAAGGAAAAACCCTGGGCAGGTGGAGGCAACGCGGGAAACGCTCTTGAGGTTTTAATATCTGGACTGGAGGTAGCAACTCTGGTTTTCATGGACCTCGTAGAGGACCCTGAAGGTGATGTCGTAATCGAGGAAACTAGGTATTCCAAAATGCCCATGAGCGTAGTGGATACCGGTTATGGACTGGAAAG
>JAKAFX010000008.1:17614-36891 GCA_021817735.1 Thermoplasmata archaeon
GTGGTACTGTATTCTGCAGGTAACATGGTAGTGCTCAACCAGACTGCCTTTTACCCAGAAGGTGGGGGACAACCATCAGATGTGGGATATCTGGATTATGGTGGAAAGAAGATCAAAGTGGAAAGGGTTGAGAAGATCGGCAGAACCATAGTGCACAGGATAGATGGAGATATTCCGGAGAAATCCAGGGTAAAGGGAGTAATCGATTATGAACGCAGATGGCAGCACATGGTGCATCACTCCGCTACTCATCTGCTGCTGGGAGTAATGAGAGAGGTGCTTGGTGACCATGTCTGGCAGAGCGGTGTCCAGAAGGGTTTTGACAGTTCACGGATTGACATAACACACTATGACAAGCTCACCAGAGAAGATATCGTAAGGATAGAGAACAGGTGCCTTGAATATATATCAGAAGGAAGGGCAATACACGCAAAGAGCATAGAATGGAATGCTGCACTGCAGAAGTATGGCTTCAGGCTTTTCCAGGGGGGCGTCCCCCTGGATTCCAAGGTTAGAGTAGTTGTCATAGAAGGCGTCGATGCTGAAGGGTGCGGTGGTACCCATCTTGACAACACCTCCAGAATTGGGTTTATAAAAATAATTTCTACCGAGACCATCCAGGAAGGCATCCAGAGAATTATCTTCGCTGCAGGACCAGCTGCCCTCAGATACACGAGAGAGGTGGAGTCACTTTCCTCCAGGATGCAGGGATATCTTTCCTCTTCCCTAACAGACCTTCCTTCAAGGCTTGAGAGTTTCATAAGCCAGTCTGCGTCGGCATCCAGGTATGCAGAGAAATCAGCAGGTACGATAGTCGATCTCTTGCTCAGGCATTCAGCTACCTTCAGGCTTGACAGCGGCAGATCGGTCATCATTATCGAGACGCCACTTGAGGCCAGGGAAATTAGCGCCCTGATCCCAAGGTTGCTTAGAATTAAGAGTGAAACCTATGTAATAGCCCCTAGAAGCGACATCGGGGGCGGAGGCTATACTCTGGTTGGAAACGGTAAAGGCTTGGAAAAACTTAATCTCCCTGAGGGATTTGAAATGATCTCCAGGAACAACCGGATGCTGGAATTCCATACTCAAGAGAAAATGGATGAAAGTTTAATTAGGAAACTTCTGAATCTGTAGCTAGGATTTCCAATGAGCGAAGATGATCTGGAATTCTTCCTGAATGAAACTTCGAAGGTATTAACCGTAATAAGGCACACCTCCACAGAGGATTCCATTGAAATTTCGCTGGAAGAAAAGGTCATCAGCGACGAGGTTTTCAATCACCTCCTTGATATTGCATCAGGAAGAGGATACACAGCATTTACCGCTGGAGTTGAGAATGCGGAGATCTTTTTTGTAAGGGCTAGAAAGTCACATCTGTCTCATCTCAAACCAGGGTACGTTTCATTTCTCCTCACTGTAGGATCTATTGTTTTTGCGGGTTATTCATATGTGAGTTCCTACTATTCGCAGGGATCTCTCGCTGTGGATCTCGGCCTGGCAACGGCATATTTTACAGTTCCCATGCTTTTCTTTATGGGATTCAGGGAATTCGGAAGGTTCCTTGCCTCGGTACATTTCGGAAGGAAATATGATCTGCCGATCATGATACCAAACCCCATTCTTTTGGGATTTGGAGGGAGTATATCGACCCAGGAAACACCGTTCAGGAACGGCAGGGAGATGCTTGTGCTCGGCGGAATTCCTATCATTCTCGGCTATGTGGCCTCTTTCTTGCTTGTATCCCTAGGAACTGTCATAAGCATACCATACCACGCATCTGCATCAGTTGTGACTCCAGAGTATCTGCGCATCGGGAATCCGTTCCTGTTCTCTCCTGTTCTGGATACAGTTGTTCCAGCAAACGGAGTATTCTCACCCATTGAATTTGCTGGTTGGGCTGGAGTCATAATCAGTGCGCTCAATACCCTCCCCATTGGGAACCTTGATGGAGGTCTTATATGGCGACCGATAGTGGGAAACAAACTCAGGTCATATCAGCTCCTCGTTACAATTGCACTGGTTCTTGTTGGACTTTTCCTGACTTTTTTCATCGTTATTCCAGTCGCAGTGCTTGTCACCGGGTACCAGAGTCCTGAGCCGCTGAACTCCAGGTCAATACTGCCAGCAGGGGCTAGGGCGATATTTGTTGTGATCGTTTTAGCAGCCGTACTGACGCTCATTCCCGTGCAGACCCATCAATATCTGGACAGCATGAAAGTCTCTGCAGTGAGTTCATCGTCAATAAGCATCATGGGCATAGACAGTTCCTCCACGTTCCAGATTATGGTCAATAACACGGGAAACCACAGTTTTGTTCCAAGTTTTGCGGTGTCTCCAACTGTTCCGTTTTCCGTGGCTTCCGCTGGTGCAGCGCTGTCGCCTGGGCACTTTTTTGTGTATAACGTCACCCTGTTCACCGGAAACCTAGGGATCCCTGGTACACACCAGTATAGGATCACGGCATATTCCGGCGTAGTGCAGTCTTCTGTAAATGTTAGCATTCAGTATGTCAGGTCAAGTCCAAATCTGAGCATCAACAACACCTTCGGGGAGTACTCCGTCTATACCCAACAAGGAGAAAAAATTCCAGTGGTTCTTGCCAATCATGGTTCGACATTGCAGAGAGCCTCTATCTACCTTTTTTCCACGAATCAGATGAGCTTTTCACTTACCATCAATACCACAATATATGAGAACACGACACTGGCGGAGAATGGTTTTCTACAGCTGAACCAGCTAACACTTGATCCTGGAGCGAGCATTGTATTGCAGTTCGCATTATATTCTTCTTTCCAGCACGTTACGCTGGCATTCATTACACCTGGCTATGAAGCCGTAATACTCAACGTATATCATCCATGACTCAATGTACGTCAATTGGAGGAAATGAAGGTAGCATTCTTTGTGAACCCTATTGCTGGGTCCGGGCTGTTGTATAACCTCAAGGACTCTGCTGGTGTCAGGCTGGAGAGCCTTGAAAAGTCCTATTCGGTTAGACGGGCGGAGAATTTTGTCCTGTCCCTAAATACTAGGAATTTCAGGCTCCTTGTACCAGCCGGCATCATGGGAGAACAGGTCATTTCTGGAAAAGGGTTCAATTCGGAAGTTGTTTTTACTCCCAAGAGAGTTACTGACTCCAGCGATACAATAGGATTTCTTCATTCGGCACTTGAACTTGACCCGGATATCATTGTATTCTGTGGAGGAGATGGAACAGCTGCAGACGTTGTCAGCGTCGTTGACATGAAGGTTCCAGTGATTGGAATTCCTGCCGGGCTCAAGATGTACAGCTCCGTCTTTGCGCTAGATGAAAGGCATGCTGCTTCACTTCTGGATTCATTCCTTGGAGGCAGTGGCTTCAGTATCAGAGAGGGAGAAGTTGCAGACTTAGACAAAGGGTATTTTCAGACAGGTATCTTCCAGGTGAACTCTTTTGGGGAGATGCTCACCGTGGTGGACGCATTTTCTCCGGTTGAGTCCAAGTCAGAGTATCCCGGGGATGACACTGAGGGTGCCATTAATTATTTCATGTCCACGATGGATGCCAACAGATCTTATTTCATAGGTCCCGGCTCAACATGCAAGAAAATAACGGAGAGATTGGGGGCTCATACCGACCGTCTCGGCTTCGACATCGTGAAAGGTGGCAGGATCATTGTTCAGGATGCAACAGAGAGTGAGCTTTACCTGCATTCAGGTAAAGAAACAACCCTCGTCTTGTCTCCCGTTGGCGGTCTTGGTTTTCTGCTAGGAAGAGGAAACCGACAGATCTCAGCCAGAATCCTAGAAAAGATAGGTTTCGAGAATATTCTTGTGATCGCAGGAGAAAAGAAGCTGGACAGCCTTGCAAGCCTTGCAGTGGATACCGATCGAGAAGTCAAGATTCCTGAATTCATCAGGGTACTGCATGGCTATGGGTTCTTCAGGCTGGTCCCATTGGTACGATTCCAGAAATGAATGTGTTCTGGAAAACATTATTTAAGTTGCGATAGCTGGCAGGAAAACCTTATGGCAGACTTTGAGAGAACCTTTGCAGACCTTTCTAAGTTCCTGAGAAGGGCACCCAAGTACAGGATTTACCCCGTTCCTCTGGTAATCATCTCTTTGATGGATTACCTTCTTGTTGGAGACCTTGTGCTTTCTCTGGTAATTGTAATTGGAGGTTTTGCGTTAGCCTCTCTTCTTGATATCTGGGTAATAAGGATCGGGAAGTTTTATTTTCCAATCAGGCGAGTCTTTTACCTTAACTTCTTCATACTCGTAATCTGTTCTGCCCTATTCTGGATAATGGGGGGAATTCGCGTTGCCGGCCTACAGATTGAATATCTGCTGCTTTACGCCTTTTCAATTTCATCATACATAAAAGCGATGGTGTTCTATGTGTACTACGGAGATACTGTAGGCAGGTCTGTCGTTCCGTCATTTACTTACTTCATCAGTGTTGCAGCGATATTCCTTATTGACAGGATGCACGTGATGCCTGTAGCCCTGGGACTTGCAGCAGCCATAGTTTTCTCGATATCAGGTTTTGTCTTCGCACACCTCAGCATGAGTGGTTTCAGGAAGGAATTTGGAAGGAGTCCTGTAAAAGTCATGAACATGTTCCTGAACATGCATTCGATGGGGAAGGAGCATCAGGAGGGATTGGACTTTTTTTCCGAGATATACTCCATCTCCAGGGAAGTACCTGTTTCTGTCGTGGATGTAAGGAAGCTCAACGGGGAGAGGAAATTCCTTATGGTTTTTCCCTACATACATCCTGGGCCATTTGGCGAAGTCGGCAGTTCCAACCTTCCTGCAAAGCTCCTGAAAAGGCTTGAAGACCTGACCCCGGAGATAATGGTGTTTCATACAGCTACAACAAACAGCAATAACTGTGGAGACGACAAAGACGTAGATGCAATAGCCAAAGGTGTAAGAGCGGCCCTTTCCGCCACGGAAGAAGCAAAGAAGATCTCTGGCTTCATCAAGATAGAGGCGGGGGACTATGCAGCCGGCTTGCAGAAGTTCGACCAATTCCTCCTGTGCGCCTTGATTCCTGAGAGAAAACCGTTTGATGACGTAGAACTGGATGAAGGGCTGAAGCTTGCAGATGCCCTGAAGGCGAAAGGAGCCAGGAATGCAGTCATTGTAGATGCCCAGAACTTCTTCTCCCACAGGGCAGGCCCAATTGAGAATATAGAACCAGTCAGGGGCCCGATAGTCACAACCTTCGAGTCTCTTAAAGCAGACAGCATACCAAGATTCGGGTATTCAAGGAAGACCATGATTACCCCCGGGCTTGGAAGCATGGGTGTACAGTGTTTTTCCAGCGAAGCTGGAGGGAAAATATATGCAATGGTACTCACTGATTCCAACAACATCAAGACGGAAATCATCGAGCGGTCCAGGAAGTTATTGAGTGGTGTCGTCGATTCAGTTGAGATATATACGACCGACAACCATTTTGTCAACAGGAATACCCTTGACATGAACCCGCTCGGGGAAAGGGACGACCAGAATGCAGTTTCTGCCCTCATTACACAGTGTGTGGAAGAGTCTGTTTCCTCTCTTGAGGATGTCAGGGTATTCTATGGTGAATCACGCGTGGTCGTGAACATGGGCGAGAAGAAGATCTTCCAGAGACTCCAGGATGTCGTGTTTACCTCGATCCATAAGGCGAAGTACTATCTTGTTGCTATTACGGTGAGTTCGTTCATTATTTCTTTCCTTCCATTTTACCTCTTACTCACATAGCCGAAGCCTGGAACCTCTCAGCTCACTCTTTCATGTCCCGACATGCGCTGAACCAGAGGCGCAGGCTGATCTCTTGAGCGTACAAGAGAAGGAACGCTGTTCCTGCTTGAACTTTAATCAAGAGAGTTTCTGGTAATATCTTGTAGGTAGGTGTTTTGCCTGAAACTACTGGCTCTAGGCCAGAACAGAAAGCTAGCGCCTTGGTTGGAGGCAAGCAAACCATAGTTCGACTTCGCCAGGAGATCGTGACTCATTGACATTGAAACAATCTCATTTCAAGTTTGTGAAGAACCCAGAAGTTTCACTCCTGACATAAGTAGGACGTCGGCCAGAACGAAGGCAGTCATTGTCTGTACCACTGGCAATGCCCGGATCGCGATGCAAGGATCATGACGGCCAATAACAGATATGCTCACCTGTTCTCTTGTCCTGAGATCTACTGTCTTCTGGGGGATTTTTATGGAGGATGTTGGTTTCACCGCAACCCTGAAGTTTATGTCCATTCCATTGGAAATGCCACCCAGAATTCCTCCATTATGGTTTGTCGCACTCACTATTCTCTCCCCGCTAACCTCGTACTGATCGTTTGCTTCAGACCCCTTCATGGCAGTGAACCTGAATCCTGCACCAAATTCCAGTCCTTTCACTGCCGGGATGGAAAACATCGCATGTGAGACCAGGCTTTCCAAGGAATCAAACAGGGGCTCACCAATACCTTCTGGGAATGCCTTCACGGTTGTGCGTACTGAACCTCCAACACTATCCCCTGAACCCAGGAGGTCACGGATAAGAGCCTGCGCTCTCAAATCCTGAGCCTGATCTGGAATCCTGGTTGGATAAGAATATGCCCCCATAGGGTCATCCGGGGTTTTGTCTGAAACGATGTCACCGATGCTGTCCACCACGGATATAATCCGTATTCCCTTTCGCTCCATTAGCCCAAATGCGATTGAACCCAGGGCAACCATAGGGGCAGTCAGCCTTCCTGACAGAAATCCTCCCCCAGAATATGATCTGTGCTCACCGTACCTGTAGTATGACGTGAGGTCTGCATGCCCAGGACGCGGCCTGTCCTTCAGCTCATCGTAGTGACCCCTTATTGCGTCGCGGTTCCTGATTATTATTGTGATTGGCCCGCCATTTGAATATCCATCTTCAATCCCACTAACGACCTCCACTAAGTCCTCTTCCTTGCGCTGAGAAGTGGCGAAGCTCTGGGATGGTTTTCTTAGGGCCATCCACTGCTTAATCTCATCTTCCAGTATCCTAACACCTGAAGGCAGGCCATCGAGAGTCCCGCCTACAAGCTGCCCATGTGATTCCCCAAATATGGTGAGCTTCAAAGCGTGCCCGATAGTGAATGACATGCAAAACTAGTATTGCCTTTTACAAAATAAAAGTATATAATGCCCTTTGCCGGGGCCTATTGCAAATGGTACTAAAATAACACCATGCAAAATGTCAATCAAATTCCAGGTCAGAGGATTTTACCACCCTGGCGAACTCACCGTCGATCGATGCCAGGTTTACCTGGTGAACCTCTTCCGCGGGGATCATCTTCCCACCTTTTCCCTTTCTCTCGTGTGCTGCACAGGCATCACTGATCACGAAGGCCATAAATCCCATGTCTCCAGCCATTCGAGCAGTTGAACTGACACAGTGATCCGTAGTCAGTCCCGCTATGAAGAGCTCCTTGCTTCCCAAGTCCCTTAGCATGGATTCAAGATTAGTTCCTATAAATGCGGAATGAACATGCTTCGTAATGATTTTCTCTCCTCGGGAAGGGGTGACCGCGTTCTTGAACTCAAAACCCGGTTTTCCTTCCTTGAGTAAAGATGCAGGGTTGAGGGAGTCATGCCTCACATGGATAACTGTTCGATCGGTACTCCTGAATTTATTCAAAACGATAGACATTACAGATTCGGCGTCAGGGTTGTTTCTCTCGCCGAACGCCTTGTCATCAAATCCCTTCTGCACGTCTATAAGTATGAGTACAGCAAATTTGCCTGCCTTGACCATTATGGATCACTGCCTTCTTGAGGCATATCCTCTTGAAAAGCCTTTTTCCGGATTTCCCGTACAAGGTCAAATAAGGTCTCGAAAGTAATTAACGGAACTCAGCATCCCAGAAGCTGATGGAATGGACAGAGCCAGATGTTAAATATCGCCTATTAAACTGGCATGCTAAAATTTCCCGCTTTGAAAATGATAAACCTGCGTGAAATTGACCAGATAGTGCCCGAAGAAAAAGCCGCAAGTAATTGAGGACTGGCTGCATTCGTCTTCGTTGAAAACCCGTTTTCCTCTTCCTGCAATCCGACGCGACATTTTCCGCCTCGCACATTCCGGCAAATATGGTTTACATATGACCAGAACTGTGAGGTCACCCGCCTTGATTTTTCAGCCTAACTACGCACGACTGGCAAAAGTATTAATTGCGAGATTCAATGTCAACAATTGTGACTGATAGTCTTGAAAATGTAGAAAGCTTCGTGGAGTCACTGGACATCACCAGCACGAAAGATGTTCAGGTTCCCAAGATACTATTCGATCAGGTGATCGGACAGGATGAAGCTTCATATATAGTTAAAAAGGCAGCGCTGCAGAAGCGTCATGTTCTGCTCATTGGCGATCCAGGCACTGGCAAGTCCATGCTTGCACAGTCCATGACTGATTTCCTTCCAAAGGAAGAACTAGAGGATATAGTTGTATTTCCAAATCCCGAAGACAACAACAAACCGAAGATCAAGACATTTCCTGCGGGAAAGGGAAAAGAGATAGTCAGGCAATACCAGATTAGGGCAGAACGTGACAAGAGGGAAAGGTCGAGAAGCCTACTTTTTGTCATACTTACAGTATTTATTGGAGGGGTTCTTCTTGCGATATACCTCGGCGATGTGCTTGTGGTATTCATGGCACTAATAGCAGCCGCAATTCTGTATATGGCCCTAGCATTCAATCCCGCGTTTCGTGTTGAAAGGAATCTGGCGCCTAAATTGCTGGTATCCCATGGTTCCAACGATAAACCTCCATTCATTGATTCAACAGGTGCTCATTCTGGAGCACTCCTTGGGGACGTAAGGCACGACCCTTTCCAGTCAGGTGGTCTGGAGACTCCTTCACATGACAGGGTCGAAGCTGGAAACATCCACAAGGCCCACAAAGGCGTCCTGTTTGTTGATGAAATAAACCTTCTAAGGCTCGAGAGCCAGCAGGCTCTTCTGACTGCTATGCAGGAAAAGAAGTTTCCAATTTCTGGACAAAGCGAGCGGTCGGCTGGCGCAATGGTTCAGACTGAACCAGTTCCATGTGATTTCGTTCTTGTTGCAGCAGGAAACCTAGACGCAATACAGGGGATGCACCCTGCCCTTCGATCAAGAATCAGGGGGTATGGATACGAAGTGTATGTCCAGAACACCATGGAAGACAATGAGGAGAACAGGAAGAAACTTGTTCAGTTCATTGCCCAGGAAGTTGTCAAGGACAAGAAGATACCGCACTTCGACAAGTCTGCAGTAGTGGAGATAATCAAGGAAGCGCAGAAGCGATCTGGCAGGAAAGGTAAGCTCACGCTCAGGCTCAGGGAGCTTGGTGGCCTTATACGAGTGTCTGGGGACATTGCCATCTCAGAGAAAGCAGAACTGGTTTCCTCTAAATATGTGATCGCGGCAAAGAACCTCGCAAAACCTCTAGAACAGCAGGTGGCTGATCGCTCAGTCGAGATCAAGAAATCCTATAAGACATTCCTGACAGAGGGCAACCGGGTAGGAATGGTAAATGGTCTTGCAGTAGTTGGGGCAGATACCGGCATGTCTGATTATACTGGAATCCTGATGCCTATTGTGGCCGAAGTCACCCCGTCCCAGCATAAAGGCAACGGTAGTGTAATAGCCACTGGCAAGCTAGGCGAAATAGCTAAAGAGGCTGTCCAAAACGTCTCCGCGGTGTTCAAGAAGATCACTGGGGATGACATTTCAGACCACGACATACACATTCAGTTCATCGGAACCTACGAAGGGGTTGAGGGAGATTCTGCAAGCGTTTCAATAGCGACTGCAGTCATATCTGCCATAGAAGACATTCCAGTCAACCAGGAAATTGCAATGACTGGTTCATTGAGCGTTAGGGGTAATGTACTCCCAGTTGGCGGAGTAACTGCAAAGGTAGAAGCAGCAATAGAGGCTGGATTAAAGAAGGTCCTGATTCCTGCATCCAACGTTGAGGACGTGATCCTAGATCAGGCACATAAGGACAAGATTGAGATAGTGCCTGTGTCCAGTATTATGGAAGTCCTTGAAAATGCCCTTGTCTCTACACCTGAGAGAAAAACCTTCTTTGACCGCATCGGCTCCTTGCTGGGGCCGAAGATACCTTCAGGCAAGGTTTCCGGAAGGCAGGGGCCAAACGTTGTATGAGATCGGTTACCTGAGTGGGGAGCTGCCGTTACCGGTTGAAGACATTGTAGAATACGTCAGTGGAGCTGGAACTTTCATCCAGTTGTTTGACGTTTCGGCACTTATTTCCGAAGAGCAGCTTGAGTTTGCAGCCAGCCGAATAGATAAGATCTCGGAGCACACAAGAATCAAAAGCAGAGAGCTTATTCTCCTGTGCCTGGTTTCTGGTGAGCACCAGATTAATAATGCCATCTCTAGGGCTGGCATCAAGCCTGAAACAATAAAAATTGCGTGTCTGTACGAGGACAAGAGCGCTCTAGAGGGACTTGTTCGCAGGTTCACCTGCCTCAGGACTTCTAAAGAACGCCTCCTTCCAAGGACGGCCCCAGATAGAGATCGTGAACTGTTCGGAAAGATGGTACAATCCCAGTTGCGCCTTGTCTCTTAGGATAAGATTTAATCCACGCTGTGTTGTCGTAGGAGAAATGATCAGGGCATATTTGCTTGAAAAAACAGCCCAGGCCGTAATTGATTTACTCAGAAGTGATGATCTTGTCGGAAGGCAGTCAATAACCGTAAGGAACTCGGAGCTTTTCAGCCTTCCTCCTGAAACTGTCACACTGGTAATAGAGGGGAGTGATGAAGCCGTGAGGAAAGCCGAAGAAATTGGAAAGGGAGTACTCAAGGCTCTAGATAAAGGCACTTCAGATAAGATCCTGCTTAAGCTAAAAGAGGAAGAGGACAAAGCTGATCAGGGATTGGGATTCATTTTTGAGTGAGAGCGGTCCGCTAATAATCTCTGTAACTGGAATGCCTGGCTCAGGCAAGGACGAATTCATCTCTGTAGCCAAGAGCAGTGGTTTCAGGGACTTTCACATGGGAAACACCGTTAGGGCCTATGCCAAAAAAAATGGGATTCCGTCCACAGATCAGGAAATCGGCAAGTTTGCAACCGCAGAGAGAGAGCAAAACGGCATGGATGTGTGGGCCAGGCGGACCTCCGTTGAAATGGGTGGCGCAAAGCTGGTGATCATAGACGGAGTAAGGAACATAGAGGAAGTTGAATTTTTCAAGCACAATTATCCGAACTTCAAGATTGTCGCGGTTTTCGCAAACCGAGATGACAGGTATAAGAGAATAGTCGTAAGGAATAGGCCTGATGATGTAAAGACGCTTGATGAACTCATCAGAAGAGATAACAGGGAACTGTCTTGGGGCATAGCCAGGGTAATCGCCCTTGCAGATTTCATGGTCGTGAATGATTCCACGCTCGATGAATTCTACCAGAGGGCAGCTGAACTCCTTGAAAAACTCAAGACCCTTAGTGATCCATAACCTGAGTTCCGGTTAATTTAGATCGGGCGATGATACCGTATACGCGTATAGTGACCTAAAAAAGACATGCCCGAAAGTCTCTCCTCCAGGAGATGGAATGCCAAGTTTTTCAAAATAAATTCTCTCTGGGTGTGGCATCAAGCCGATCACATTTCCCTTCTTATTTGATATTCCTGCAATGGAGTGCCTAGATCCGTTCGGGTTCCATGGATAACCAGCATCCTTGCCCTGCGGATCCACGTAGGTGAACTGTATTTGCCTGTTTCTCGCAATGACATCATAGAAAGAATCATTGCTGAAGATTACTCTTCCCTCGCTATGTGCTACAGGAGCAACCCACGGTCCTTCCCTTCCGTTGAATTCCGAAAGTAGAGGGTTACCCCCACTTACCCTGAGATAAATGTACCGGCATTCGAACCTGGCAGATTCGTTTGTTGTTACGGTCATCTCGACCTTTCTTCTTCCATCAACGTCGGGAAGCAGGCCCATTTCTGCGAGTATCTGGAAGCCGTTACACGCCCCAATTATTGGCTTTCCACGATCACTGAATTCCTCAAAATCAGTGATGGAGGCTTTCTTCAGTCTCGCTGAGAAAATTGCTCCTGCCCTGACATAATCTCCTGCCGAAAATCCACCTGGAATGAAGATAAGTGAAAACTCTTTCAAGCTTCTAGTGCGATCTTCCAGTTGCTTCACATGGACGTACTCTGGAGAAAAACCTGACTCTTTAAGGGCAACATATGTTTCCTCCTCGTTGTTGGTGCCCTCCATTCTTAGAACTGCAGCTTTAGGATGATGACTGGAGCCTTGCAGACGGCTCACTGTCCACCTCTTCTCTCCTTGGCCTTTGGTCTCAATTCAGTAGAACCGCATTTCCTGCACTTCTTTGCCTTTGGAGAATTCCTTGCATCACATTTCATGCACACTAGTTTATTCAGTCTTCTTTCGACAGCTTCCGGAAACGCCATATCTCATACCATCTGAGTTGAGTAACAGCCATTCAGGCTGTTCAAACACAAGCCGTAAATTCCAGAAAATATAAATACATATCTCAAGGTCGTCAAAGGGGCATGGCTTCAAACCGGGAAGCCCCGATCCACGATGCCCCTGTCCAATGAATCATAAGATATAAATGAACTACTTTCCAGTTGTCAAGATTTCTATTGGGAGGGATTTCTCGTAGGAAGGTTTTTTTAATGAGGCGATAAGGCTTATACCCTTCGCCCCAGGCTTTTTCCAAGAGACCACCGTGTTTCCATATATGCGTCCTGCAGGATTGCAGCGAGTTGTTCATTGATGCATTTTGCCCGAAACTGGCAATAAAGATCAGTTATGAAGCCTTTACTCTTTCCGGGACAAGTCAAGGCCAATTCCTGAAAACCCCTTAGGCAAACTTGAGAGAGACCACGCATTACTTGCTTCCGCAGCTCCGTATGCAGGCTATGTTTGAATGGATTCAATTTATAGGATGGTGGAATCTGGGGAAAGTGAAGGACCTCATCGCCATCATACTTCTCGAAGCAGTGATGACCTTTTTTGTGACTGTCGTCGTGGCTTACATAATCAGAGAATATGAAGAAATAAGGATGAGGCAGTTCGCAGTCCTTGTGCTTGCGCTCACAATGATGGCGGGGATGCTTGATTCAGTGGCATATTTCGTGTCCACACCATATACATTTTTCAACACAGTTTTTTCGTTCTCTATCTCCATGATCACGATGGCTGTCGCAATATCTGCCCTGCTATGGATAGCAACCTCCCATAATGAAATGGTGATGAGACGTTCCTCCCTCTATTCTCTCGTTTTCCTCATAGCCTGGAATGAAGTCTCCATGGGCATCCTCTCTTATTCTCTTGCCTTCGGCCCAGAAAGTTTCTATGTCCATGGGAACCTGCTACTGACCCTTGTTAATCTGTTCAGCCTTGGAACTGATTCGCTCTTCTTTGCCATCCCGATGGCATTCGAGATGGTCTTTACCATTTTCTATAAGAAACAAAAGGGCCTCAGGAGGATTGTTCTAGCTTCCATACTAGCAACTTCCTTCTTTTCCCCAGTGATTCTTTGGAAATATTTCGTGCTTGAGTATTTCCTCATTGCAGATGCACTGGTAATGGTGGTAATCATGGTAATTCTCTTCGAGGAGATAAGTTTGAAGAAACTATCCCTTAAGGCTGGAGAGATGAAATCACTATACCTGGTCTTCCTGCTTTTCATGCTCATGATGATGAGCACCTTCGTAGGCACAGTCTACTATCTTCCAATACCGGTTGCCTGGCTCGGGGTTTCATTGACTATGGTCATTGGGATGGCCTTCTATTTCTATCTTGTACTTCCACCTATTTCAAGCGAAGAGGAGAGAAGGGTTGGATGGTTAAAACACCCAGGGTTCATGACCTTTGTCCTCGGAACCTCATTCATTGCTGAGTGGTTCATATCTGCTGCAATTCTTTTCATCAGTCAGCCCATTGGCAATAACTCCTATGGTGCAGGCAATTTTATGGCATTTTCGAACGCCCTTGGTGGAGTTTCCCATCTAAGCGCATTTTCTGTGCCGGTTGATATCTTATATCTCATAGGAACAGTAACTGCAAGCTTCTGGTTCTTGGCCATAATGGGCTTGGAGATGGGATCTCTAGTAGTATTTAGAATGCGGCAGGTTCACGAAAGGGGAAAGAGGATCAACCTGGCTTTTGCAATGGCCGCATTTGCACTTTACACCACTTACATTCCCACCGTTGCACCGGACAGTATATCACAGTCGTTTCCTGACTGGGCAAACGTTGGGTCCCTCGGACCGTTCCTGCCAAGCCTGACCATAGCTATTGTTGGAAGCTATGTAATATACGCCATCCTGGCTATTTTATTCGGCAGAAGAAGCTACTGTGGCACGCTCTGTCCTTCAGCCGTGATGTACGGGGGGACATTGGGGCATGAGATGATTTCCTACAACTACGGCTCCAAGCTGAGCAGATCCAATATTGGCTCAAGATTTCCCAAGAAGATTTACCCGTACATCTATGCGTCTTGGATAGCTCTTTTCGCAGTGTCCGCAATTTCATATGTTTCAAATTCGTCTGTCTCCCTGAGCCTCTTTGGAATCGATGTAAGCGTTTTTTTCAGCCTGATTGTATGGAATTTCCTTTGGTACATGTTCTTTATTTCAATCCCGTTTGTAGGAATGAGTCCGTGCAGGCGCTATGGCTGGTGCACCACTGGGACTTTTGTGGGATTTTTCAGTCGTCTAGGCATGTTCAAGCTGAAGGTAAGAGATTCGCAGCAATGTGTAACATGCCCTACTAAAGACTGCGTCACTGCATGCGAGGTGGGACTCGGTGATCTCCCAGGGCAGTTCATCAAGAACGGCTTTTTCAAGAGTTCGAAGTGTGTTGGTTCGGGGTCATGCCTGGAGGCATGTCCGTATGACAATATCTTCTTTTATGATGTAAGGGATTATTTCCGGAACAGAAAAGAAAAGAAAGGGATAAGGAAGCCTTAATCCATATCCCTGGTCGGTTCAGCAAGGCGTTCCTTTTTCTTGACAGGGTTTTCAATTGGCTCAAATTTGCTGCCCAGCCTGGATACAACCTTTGGAAGGGTAGTATACTCCATTTCTGAGTCGGGGAGCCTGTGCGGTTCGAATGGACCCATCCTCCTTAGGTAGTCAACGATTTCAATGGCTGTTTTCCTGGCCCCATCATACGCCGGATCAGCGAACATATCGATTGGGCCAGCCAGTTTGCCATCCTTGAGGACAAAACCCAGGGCGACGACTCTTGGCGGGCCATCAAACCTTGTCATGTTGGCATCTTTCATTCCCACTGGCATCAGGGGGCCATTGAAGGAACCCCTCATCCATCCCGAGACCAAATAAGGATGTGAGAAAGCCTCAAGCGATTCTCCCGAGGCAGGAAGACCCGACTGAATCCTTACTATGCCTGCGGGATCATCCTTTCCAACATACTCACCTGCTATCAGCGACAGCTTGTCGGTAGTGATCACTGCTACATTCTCACCGGGGAGTTTTTCATGATTTGGGCGGGTAAATACCCTCTTAATCACGTACCTGCTTTTCGATCCTATCATTGCCAGGATGTCGTAACTCAGTTCTGGAGCAGCAAGCTCAATCTTCTTGGCTTCCATGATATCCCATATCTCGAAGATGAAACCCTCGTGCATGTTTGGATCAATTACGAGCCCCGGGGTGTTGAATGGGTCTGCAAACATCTTGTAGATAGGGTAGTTGAATGCTCCGGGTTCAGTCTTATCCATCATGTAGATGATAAAGGGCTCAGATTTCCTTGGAGTAATTTCCATCTCTGCGATCCCCGGTCCCATTCCCTTGATATTTCCAGAGAAGGCATCTTTCAGCAGGTCCTGCCCTGCTCCATAAAGTCCATACTTCTTAGCAACATCAGTTCCAGCCTTGAAGGCATCCCATGCAAGCTTGTGTACCTCGCTGTTGTCAACCCCCCTGTTGTGGATCATTGTTATCTGGATGTCGTCCCCAACGTGGGAAATATAGTGATCTGAAAGTAGACCATGTGAATGCTCCTTGACAAACCTTGCAACCTCATCCACCACTGGGGGAAACACTGAAGAGTGTCCAGGAAGGCTTCCAATATCAGCCTTTATGTGCGTTATTGTGGTTTTCATACCCATCAATATCGGCAATTGGATTAAAACCTTTTTCGGAAGTCCTGTTCAGGGAGTTAAAGAAGAACAGGGCCATGATCGGTTCAGATTCCTGGGTTCTAAATTTCATGTCTGTTTAACGGCCGGAAAATATTGCATTATAAGACTTAGACAGGGTCTAGGAAAAGCGAATGGTATCTTTCTGGATATTAAGGGAACTTTTTCTTTGGCTCAACTTTCCGGAGCTTGAATAAACTATTTTAAATTCAGCGGGATTCGGAACGGCTTAATATGTCTGACCTAGACATTAGTATCGTTATTGGAGGCCCACAGGGTGGGGGAATAGATACCTCTGCCAACATGATTGTCAGAGCTTTTGCGCTTGCGGGCCTGGAAGTGTTCTCAGTAAGGGAGTTTCATTCCAATATAAAGGGGCGACACAGTTACGTGCACCTCAGGGCAAGGGACGAGATTGTCCGTTCTCTGAGATACCCTGTAGACATCCTGGTGGCATTGGATCCCGATACATTGTTTGAACACTACGAGGATGTCTCGAAGGGGAGCCTCGTGATTTATGACAGCCAGTTCGAGGATTCTGATCTTGCGCAAGCAAGGATGATAATGAGGGACACCCAGAGGCACATAGCGGAGCACCTTGAGAAACACGGCCAGCCCAAGACAATAAAAGGTGTTCTCGAAGTCATGAAGGAAATGGGAGCAAAACTTGTTCCCATTCCTTTCGATCTGACTCTGGTGGATGTTGTCAAGGATGGCCCTACAACCAGGTATTTCAACACATTTGGGGCCGCTGTCACAATGAGCATAAGCGGAGTTGACAGAGGCTCAATGGAGGAAGCCATCAGGCTAGTCTTTGGCAGCAAGGAGAATGTACTGAAGACCAACCTTGCTGTTGTTGATAAGGCATACAGTTACTGTGAAAGCAACAAGCTAGTGGGGAGAAAGATACCAAGATCCAAGATGAAACCGAAGTACATAATCACCGGGAATGACGGAGCAGCCATAGGCAAGATAATGGGGGGGTTGCGTTTCCAGACTTACTATCCGATTACCCCGGCCAGTGACGAGAGTACAATTCTTGAAGAACATGAAGACCTCAAGTGGCTTTCCAACGAGCAGAATAGCCTGGCCAAGGGAGGCGTCGTGGTCGTGCAGACTGAGGACGAGATTTCCGCAATTGCCATGGCCTCAGGAGCCGCACTTACAGGGGCAAGGAGTTCAACTGCAACCAGTGGCCCGGGATTCGCCCTCATGGCAGAAGCCATTTCCTTTGCCGGAATGGACGAAATACCTATTGTCATTACTTTATACCAGAGGGGCGGACCGAGCACTGGGCTTCCGACAAGGAATGGCCAGTCGGATCTTTTGTTCGCATTGCACACGGGTCATGGAGAATTTCCGAGGATTGTGTTCTCTTCGGGAGACGTGGAAGAGACCGTGTACGATTCCATGAATGCACTCAACTACGCACACCGATATCAGCTCCCCGTCATTCACCTGATAGACAAGAACCTGGCAAACACCACGGAACTAATAGAGGATATCGACCCAAAGAAAGTCAAGCTCTTCGTTCAGCAGATTGTACCAAAGAATGATGGGTTCAAGAGGTTCCACACTGATACAAGTACTGGTGTTTCCAACTTCGGAGTCTTTGGGAAGAACCTGTTCTGGTTAACTGGAGACGAGCACGATGAGCTTGGCCATGTCACAGAGGATCCTCAAATGAGGAATGTCCAGATGGAGAAGAGGTTCAAGAAACTTGAACTCGCAGTGAAGGAAATACCAATTGAGCAAAGAGTCATGGTAGAGGGGCCGATGAAAGCAGACGTCACCATTGTTACCTGGGGTTCGCAAAAGGGGCCCGTGCTTGATGCAATGGAAACAATGAAGGCGTCCGGCATAACGGCAAACATGCTCTACCTCAAGATGTTCGAACCGTTCCCGACAGAGTTCGTCAGGGAATTCCTCAGCAAGGCAAAAATTATAATCGACCTGGAAAGCAATATGACTGGACAGGCAGCACAGGTCGTCAAGGCAAACACCGGGATTTCCATAGAGAACTCAATCCTGAAGTACAACGGCAGGCATATCACAGAGGATGAGATAATCAACGGCGTTAAGTCAATACTCAGTGGAAAAGCAAAGAAAGTGGTGCTTACAAATGGCGCATAATTTCAGAAATGATGTTGCGATAGACTGGTGTCCTGGCTGTGGAGACTTTGGCATATTGAATGCCCTACAGCAGGCTCTAGGAGAACTGAACTTTGGTGTGAACGACGTGGCAGTGATCTCTGGGATAGGATGTTCTGGAAAGACGCCACATTATATTAATGCCTCAGGGGCTCACACCCTACACGGAAGATCCATTCCGTATGCTACTGGAGTCAAGCTCGCCAACCCCAACCTTAAGGTTGTTGTAACTGGAGGAGACGGGGATCTAATGAGCATAGGAGCAGGACATTTCGTGGGAGAGGGGAGGAGAAACTCTGGACTCACCGTGATACTATACGACAATGAAGTGTACGGCCTGACCAAGGGACAGGCTGCGCCTACGATGGAACTCGGAAGTCAAACCAAGAGCCTAACGAAGCCTAACATGTTTGGGAAAGTCAACCCAGTTGCCCTTGCACTCACCACGGGATACACCTTTGTTGCAAGAGGATTTTCATTCGATGGAAAGCAGCTTAAGGATCTAATTAAGAGGGGGATTTCCCATGATGGATCTTCCCTCATAGACGTCTTGCAGCCGTGCCCAACATATAACAACATCAACACAATGGACTTTTACAAGAAGAGGGTCTACAAGATGGAAGATGACCCTTCCTGGAGCCCGGTGGTCAATGAGGGAGATCCAGACGGAGCTTCGAAGCTTGCAAAGGCGCTGGCTAAGTCACAAGAATGGGGTGACCGCATACCAACCGGTATCTTCTACGAAAACAACACGATCCCGAGTTTTCCAAAGAGGATAAGTCATAACACCAAAGGGTACCTTGAGGTTCCTCCGGCCATACAGGTTGTTTCAGACAAGAATGGATATACCCTTGTGGATCCGGCAGCTACATTTGCGGACAAGATCCTGAAGCCACCGTCCTGATCCCACTTTTTAATTTTTTTGATCCCCTCGTGGGATCCATCTTTCAACATTTTCAACTTCCGATAGA
>JAKAFX010000055.1 GCA_021817735.1 Thermoplasmata archaeon
CCCAAGGGTCTTTGCCGCCCGGACAGGGAACTTCCCGTTTGGCTGGTGGAAAACTGCATATGTGTAATCCTCAGGCTTTGTTCCAGCCTTCTCCATCATCAATCTGGAGGCCCCTACGGTATGCTTGAAGTATGCCGGCTCACCGGTGAACCTCTCCCCATGGGTGGGATATGGCTGCCCTTCCCTTCGCCAGAAGTCTGGGGTGTCAGATGTTACAGACAGAGTGTGGTTGATCACCGCAATTGGGTTTTCATTGCCCACGATTATGGCAGTTCCCCCTGCTGATGCTGAGTATTCCAGGGCATCGCTGGGTGCCCCCTGCGACGTGTCTGCGCCGATGGCCATTCCGTATCTAATGAGACCTGAGTCTACCATGGCTTTCACGTTCTGTATACCGGCAGTTCCAGCCTTGCATGCGAACTCATAGTCAGCGGAGAAGAGCTGGAAGTCAGCCCCTATGGCTGATGCAACTATGGTAGCAGTTGGCTTGACCGCATAGGGGTGGGATTCGGATCCAACATAAATTGCGCCGATTTCCCCTGGATCTATTGGTAGCCTTTTCAGAGCATTTCTTGCGGCCTCGACAGAAATAGTGGCAACGTCCTCGTCTGGAGACGGGACAGACTTGCTCTGTATCGAGATGCCGTTCTTTATGCTTTCAGGATCCTCTCCCCAGACTCTAGCCACTTCCTCGGACTTTATTCGGTACTTGGGGATGTAGGAACCATAACTTACTATTCCTGACATATTGGTACGAGCCCGAAAAGGAGAAGCACGTATATAATAATTAACGAAGCGCGGTTAGACATTTGTCGAATGTTTTGTCTGAAATCTGGACTTAGCGCAGATTCAGGACATATGTAACTATATATATGCTCATATTTTATCTCCCTTAAGGTGAATTAATGGCGGATCTCACGCCAAACGCTCAGAAGATTTACGACTCCATCAAGAGGCTCGGGGCCACATCGGAAGACAAGCTCAAAACGGCAGACGACATAATGAAGGCTTCTGCACTAGGCAAGGCCATGGTCAATGCTGCACTCCAGGAACTCACAAACAAGGGATATGTGAAGAGGGTCGCACGCCAGAAAAGCGCCGGATACTTCATAGTCAAGTGAGTTGCCGGAATCCCGAACTTTTTCGCTGAACTTCTGCCATATCCGTTAAATAGTCTTTTTAACTACTTTTAATGCAAGCGGTTCATGCAATGTCCACTCTGATCCTGAACATAGACAGGGACAACGATTACGGCGAAAAGATCTCCACAGTAGGGCCCCTGCTGGGGTACGCCGAATGCTACGACGCAGCCATCAGGCTGGCGTCAAAGGATCCAGAAGATTCTGATTCCAACGCCCTCTTTGGTGCACTCAAACTCTATGAGGATATGAGGACCAAGAATGAGGATGTCGAGATATGCCTGATTACGGGCGATAAGGATGTTGGCCCTAGGTCCGATGTCGCGATCGGGGAACAGCTTGATCACGTGCTTTCCCTCAGGAAATATGACGACCTGATCCTTGTGACGGACGGAGCAGAGGATGATTATATCCTTCCGCTCATAACATCCAGGATCAAGATAAGGTATGTGAAGCACATAATCGTGAGGCACAACCAGAATATTGAGTCAATTTACTATTACATAGTTAAGGCCCTGCAGGACAAGGGGATCATCAATAAGTTCATCATACCCATAGGCCTTGTGCTGCTCACATACGGGCTAGTATCGCTGATCTTCATAGTCTACTATGCAGCAACCATAAAGAACTATAGTATCACTCCAGGAAACGGCGCAATAACTACCATGGTAATAGTTCTCGGCGGTTACCTGGTTGAACGAGGGTTTGAGGTGTCAAAGCGCATCCTCTCCCTGCTCAAGCATGTTCACCAGTATGCGCAGGAGACCAGGATATCTTTCCTGTCTTACGTAGTTGCAATTTCTCTTATTTTCACTGGCATAGCTTCCAGTCTTGTGGTCACTGTCCACGGCTATTCCAACCCGCTCAACCAGTTCTTCGTATTCCTGTCCCTCTTTGTCTGGTGGGTTTATGCCGCCATATTCGCGAGAGAGATAGGGGTAGCACTGGATCTCACGGTTAACGGCAAGAGCGGGATCAATCGCACCCTGTATGGCCTGATGTTTTCACTTGCGCTGGTACTCATAGTATTTGGGGTGATCAATTACATCAGGTTCGTCCTTAGCTACATACCCCTGCAGTCCGCAGTTGTAAACCTCTCGCTGATGATAATGGGAATAGTCATTGCAATACTGTCCTCCCTGATCAACAAGTACTACAACGACATAAGGAGTGTCGGATCCATAGAGGGTGGAATAGAAAGCCTCCTTGATGATAAGTGAATTCTCCAGCACTGGCAAAGGGGTCCACACTATACGATGAACTTGTCAGAGAACTTGGGATCGACGTGGCGATGGATCGCGAGTCCTGTGAAAACCTGGCGTCACTTGCACCCCTGTCTCATCCGGGAGATGCCTTTTCTGCCTTTACTCCTGGAAAGGCTTTTGCCGTGATTGGCCCTGACGACCCGCAGCTAGGCCACCCCAAAGTAAGGAGCTGTAAATATGTGATGGTCGCTGACTCCGCAATAAGTGTATATTTTCATGATTCTGGGGGGATTCCCGATATCATCGTTTCGGACATGGATGGGGACATGCGCCTTATTCTTGACTGCATTTCGAGGGGATCGACTGGAATTATCCACGCCCATGGCGACAATATACCGCTCGTGAGGAAGTACTCCCAGTTGTTCAGGGGAACTGTCGTTGGTTCCTGCCAGGTCACGGAGCATCCTTCTATTATCCTTGCACCAGGCGGCTTCACTGACGGTGACAGGGCCGCATACCTGGCAGACTATCTGGGTGCCTCCGAAATAGTCCTGACCGGTTTCAGCTTCAACAAACCTGTGGATAAACCAGATTCTGACCAGTCCAGGAAACGGGTGAAGCTTAAATGGGCCAGGATATATCTGGATGTGCTGGCGCGAAGAAGAGGACATGAACTTTCAGACGGGGAGATCATTCGTATCTGAATATGCGCCCTTCTTTCGCTATTACCGGGAAATCCACGGAATCAAGCTTCACCGCATATTCCAGGTCCCTGCCGAACCCGATCAGAGACAGCCTCTTGGCCCCTGAACTTCCAAGTATCTTCTTCCTGTATTCCTGGAATGAAGGAGATTCCTTTTTCAGTAGGCTCTCGAGATACTCGGCATATATGAAGTCTTCATCAGCATATCCGTCTGGCCTTCCAGAGGCTATGATATGGACTTCCTTTTCTTTCGAGATCGCCCTGTATGTCGCAGACGCGTTGACAAATGATGAGATGAATACATGATCCAGTGGGATTTTCTCGAGTATCTTGGTACCATTCGTCGAGGTGAAGATTACCACCTTCCCGCTGAAATCAATCCCCCATACCTCTGACGGGGAGTTCCCGAAGTCGAAACGGGGAACCTTGAAGCCGTATCTCTCTCCGGCAATCACGTAATCTGGGTGCTCACGCTTGATGCCCCTGGCCTTTTTTATGGTGGCACATGGCAGTATGTAGGAGGCATTCTGCTTCAGGATAATGGGCATTGTGGTAGTAGATCTCAGAATATCGACAAGCACTGCAGTTCCTGTCGAAGGCATCTTGTCCTTTCTGCCGTCTAGAATCTCAATTTTCAGTTGCGCACCTGTGTATATATTGCATCTACCTTTATATGTGTTGGCAGCCCTGTTGAGCCCTTTGTTGATTTGGTTTCCCCGGTAGGTTATCGTCATGGGTTGACTTCACTGCTGCATTCATAAATCGTGATGGCCGTGTTACCCGATCTAACAAGAAATGGCTTGATATGGCTGCAGAATGTCCATTGTTGCTCACAAGAGAAGATTGGATTCTGTTCTCCACAAAAAGATTAAAAGGTACACATAAATTCCCCGCTAGGAAGAGTTAGACATGGCTCAGACAGTCAACACAATGGTAGAGGGTGGAAAAGCAAGTTCCGGCCCCCCTCTTGGTCCTGCACTTGGACCTCTCGGATTGAATTTAGGTCAGCTGATCAAGGAGATCAACGACATGACCAAGGCTTTCCAGGGAATGCAGGTACCGGTTACGGTTATCGTTACTGATCCTGCCCAGAAGAAGTATGAGATAAAAGTTGGGATACCACCAACTTCCGCCCTGTTGAAGAAGGAGCTCGGAATCGAGTCAGGGTCGGGGAAGAGGAAGGAAACCATCGCGGGCAATGCCACATTGGATCAGGTCAAGAAGGTGGCGGAGGCCAAGCTTCCCGGAATGATGTCGTATGACATTAGGGGAGCGGTCCTTGAAGTACTCGGAAGCTGCCTTACCCTAGGCATCACGGTGGAAGGAAAGGATCCGAGAGAGGTACAAAAACTTATAAAAGAAGGCTCAATCAAGATTTAATTCTGTAGGAGAGCGCAAGCTCGCATGAACTACGGGAGTTGATTAATTTGGCACAGAGTGTACTGGAAAAAGCAGTCAAAGAAGTGAAGGAAGGAGAGAAGAGGAATTTTCTGGAAAGCGTTGAGCTTGCAATAAACCTCAAGGACATTGATCTCAGCGATCCAAAGAACAGGCTGAATGAAGAAATTATACTGCCAAGTGGCAGGGGAAAGCCTGTGAAGGTCGGAGTGTTTGGTTCGGAAGAGATGAAACAGAAAGCAAAGGAGGCAGCAGATGTACTTTATGGCCCCGAGGACCTAGCCAAGTTTGCAGAGGACAAGAAGGCTTTCAAGAAAATTGCGGGCCAGATAGAATTTTTCATAGCAGAATCGACTCTTATGGCCACAATCGGTAAAACCCTTGGTCAAGTGCTTGGTCCGAGAGGCAAAATCCCAAGACCAGCCGTTCCTGGACAGGATCCAACTACAATGATCAACAACCTAAAGAAAACTGTCAGGGCCAGGAGCAGGGACAGGAGGACGTTCCATGTACCCATAGGAACCAGGGAAATGAAGGATCAAGAACTGATCGACAACTTCAATGCAGTCTTCAAGAGGCTTACTGGTAAGCTGGAAAAGGGCAAAGGAAATATCGAGTCCATCTACCTGAAGACCACGATGGGCAAAGCAGTAAAATTAGATGTAGGTGAACTGGAATGAGCAACCCTGCAGCTTGGAAGCTGGAAGAAGTCAAGGATATTAAGAGCAGGCTCGACTCAAAAGAGCTTTTTGCCGTTGTTGGGATCAAGGGCATAAGGAATTCCCAACTTCAGAAGATCAGGAGAGACCTGAAGGGCAAGGGGTCGCTGAAAGTAGTGAGAGCATCCCTGTTGAACAAAGCCCTGGAAGGTACAAAGTCAAGGAGCATCGAGAGACTTAAGGAAGTATCCAAGGGACAGCTTGCAATACTCACCACTTCAGAACATCCCGGAAAACTGGGAGAGATCCTGGAGGGAACAAAACAGAAGGCTGCCGCTAGAGGCGGGGAGATTGCAGACCACGACATAGTTATAGAGGCAAAGGAGACTGCCTTTCCGCCGGGCCCTATGGTCAGTGAATTCCAGAAGGCTGGCCTGCAAACTGCCATTGAGAAAGGAAAGATCGTGATCAAGAAGGACAGCATATTTGTCAGGGCTGGAGAATCAATTCCCAAGGAGAAGGCTAAGATCCTGGAGAAGCTGGAGATCTTCCCACTTACTGTCGGGCTCGAGATCCTGGGAGCCTATGGCGAAGACGTGTTCTATTCCAAGGATGCACTTTCACTCACCACCAGGTCCATCACCGAATTTGTTTCAAGAGCGCTTGCAGAGGCCAAGGGAATTGCCCTCAGGACCACTTACCTGGTACCTGAGATCATCCCTGAGCTGGTTGTTAAGGCGAGGATCGCAGCGGAGTCGCTTGCAGTCGAGTCAAAATATCTCGATGAAAGCAATATAGAGTTATTTATACTGAAAGCGATTAGGGAAGCGAACGCGCTGGGTTCAGCGTCTCTTGAAGAAGCTCAGGAATCGCAAGAAACCGGTAAGAGCAAGAAAGAGGAAAAGACCGAAGAGAAGGGGGCAACCGACGAGGATGTGTCCTCTGGGCTTGGAGCGCTGTTTGGATAAGGAGGCATAAAGAAATGGAGTACGTATACGGGGCTTTGCTGTTACACTCAGCTGGGCAGAAAGTCGACGAGAAGAACCTTAAGAAGGTAATCGAGGGAGCAGGCATTGAAGTAGATGACGGTAGGATCAAATCACTTGTATCTGGCCTTAAGGACCTCAATATTGAGGAAGTCCTGAAGAACGCCGCATCGATGTCGGTTGCAGCACCAGCTGCTGCGCACGCAGAAGCTCCGAAGAAGAAAGAGGAAAAGAAGGAAGAGAAGAAAGAGGAAAAGGCCGAGGCCTCCCAGGAAGAAGCCATGGAAGGTCTGAGCGCACTCTTCGGATGAAGTCTGCATGGATGTCTATCCTCTGTTTTGGGGCATCATAAAATATTTGCTGCCCGCAATGTTCCTTGTGGTTTCATTGTGGGTATTGCCGAATATACTCCTCCTCATGATTTCACTCATATGGATACTGGCGACTGTGACGGTCACTGTGCTCTACATGGATGAATCAAAGCCCCGGAGAGGATTTTCCAGCCGCTGATTCTTCCACATCTCTTATTCTTTTTTCACCATATTTATTTCTCGCAGGGTTTTACTGGGTTTTTTTTCATTCGGCGGATCACCTATCTATTATGTTGTCATCAAGATCCAGATGCATCACCACCATGTCGATAACAGGTTGAAAATGCCACGTCGGGGCCATGATCCGATTTTCACCGGGAGGGAGTCTGCCTGATGGATCTGACCCTGTTGCAGATCATACTCTCGCTGGCCTCAGGACTGGTGGTAGGCTTTTCCCTTGGACTCATAGGGGGAGGCGGGTCTATTCTAGCTATTCCGCTCCTGATCTATGTGGTTGGCCTGAGTGACCCACACCTTGCAATTGGCACTTCTGCCCTTGCTGTTGGCGCAAATGCATTCTTCAATGTGATCCCCCATGCGAGGAAGCGCCATGTTTATTACGCGGAGGGGGGACTGTTTACACTGCCATGAATTGCAGGTGCGCTTTCCGGGGCAGAACTTGGGTTACTTACCCCAGGGAATGAACTCCTTTTTGCTTTCGCCTTCCTCATGATTGGGGTGGCGGTCTACATGCTGAAGAGAAAGTGCCTGGACGCGGCAACCAGCCCCAAAAAAGATGCTGGAAAGAACAGAACCTGGAAAATAGTTGGGATGGGGTTCCTGGTCGGGCTCGCCTCAGGCTACTTTGGCATCGGAGGAGGGTTCCTGATCGTACCCGGACTGATATATGCCGCTGGCCTGAACATTGTTGAAGCGGTGGGAACCTCGCTTATCTCCGTGGGTGCATTCGGGCTGGTAACGTCTCTCAGGTACGCATTGAACGGCTACGTGATTCCGGTGATTTCCGGCCTCTTTGTTCTTGGAGGGATAGCGGGAGGGTGGATAGGGGCACGCTTCGCATATAGAGTCCCGCGCAGGACCCTTAGCAGGATGTTCGCCATAATCGTGATCGCAGTGGCAATTTACATGATATACGTAAGCCTGCCAACCCTTCCCTGATGCCCGAGGGCCAGGGCTGGCATGGATCCGTGGTAAGCCTATTCAGGCCAGTTTGAGCTCCACGATCTTGTTCATCACTTCGGAAGAATGGTCCTTTGGGGTCACCTTTTCGTATACATGCGCAACTTTGCCTTTTCGGTCTATAATGAAAGTAACTCTGCTGGCAACTCCCCTGTCGCTCAAGACTCCGTACTTCGCGGCAATATCCTTACTTTTGTCTGAAACCAGGGTGAAATTAAGGTTGTATTTGTCCCTGAACTTGGTGTGTGATTTCTCGCTGTCCACGCTTACTCCCATTACCTTTATCCCTTTCTTCTCGAACTCTTCATGGGCATCCCTGAAGGAGCAGGCTTCTGTAGTGCATCCCGGGGTGTCGTCCTTGGGATAAAAATACAGCACCACGGGGCTACCCTTCAGCGCGCTGAGCTTCACTGTTGAGCCTTTGTCATCTGTGGCCTCAAAATCCGGGGCAGTTTCCCCTACCCTTGGCATGTTTGACATGTAGAATAGATACGACTTGATAATAAAACGTTATTGGAAACCTGGTCTCGCCTATGGCCATAGTAGACATAGAATTTCTGCCGGGATAGGGTATCCTAGACGGAAAAGGCGCATAGCAGCCTCGTACAGGAACCAAGTTGTGAATACAGGGCAAAGTAAAGCACTCTGGAACTGCAGCTTTTCCAGGCTGTGACATGTGCAGACTGGGCCAGTTTTCGAAGAATAATCAAAGTCCAGGAATTCCTGTATATGCAACCGGCTTATTCAATCCAATCGAAAATGTAGATCGCGACTAT
>JAKAFX010000009.1 GCA_021817735.1 Thermoplasmata archaeon
TCATGATGATGACGTTGTCAAGCATCCTGACCTGGACGGGGATGACATTGGCAAGTTTCTCGAAGGTGTCAGTCCTTCCGAGGTTTATTGATGAGAGATTGCACACGACGAGATCTCCTGACCGGTACCGGCGGGTGATGGTGTCGTTCTCCATAGTCTCCGAAATCCTGGTGGTTGGAGACTGGTTCTGGCAGATCTCTGTGCACAAGTTCGAAGAATAAATCACGCCAGCGTGACCGTTTGGGTTAGCGCGGTTGACCGTATCCCTGTTGAAGATGAACGGGCCCCCTGTCTCATACAGGCTCTTGAGGACAAGTCCCATGAGTTCGAGCGAATCCACCTCCTTCTTCTCGATCTCCGGATCCTGGACACATTCCCTGTATCTTCTCGTGAACTCCTCTCCCCAGTAATCTTCAAGGGACCAGCCCTTCCTGATCCTCACCTCGTTGGGATCGAACAGGTACCAGGTTTCGCCCTTCTCCATGGTCTCGTAGAATACATCCGGGACGCATATTCCAGGGAATATGTCGTGTGCCTTTCTCCGCTCGTCACCATTGTTGGTTTTCAGGTCTAGAAAATCAAGGATGTCCCTGTGCCATATGTCCAGCCATATACTTGCTGCACCTGCTCTCTGCCCAAGCTGGTTCACTGAGACCGCTGTGTCATTGAACAGCCTTACCCAGGGTACTATTCCGCTGCCGGCCCCCTTGTAGCCCCTGATGGTGCTCCCAAGAGCCCTGAGCTTGCCGATGTAAACCCCCATCCCTCCGCCATTCTGTGATACCTTTGCGAAGGTGGTGAGACCGTCAAATATCCCCTGCAGTGAGTCTTCAGGTGTGTCGATGAAGCATGAGCTGAGCTGGCCGCCCGGCTTCCTTGCGTTTGCAAAGGTTGGAGTTGCCATGGTGATCATAAGGTTTGAGAGGACATCGTAGAATTTCCTGGCCCAAGACATTCTCTCCTCCGGCTTCTCCGCAAGGGCCAGATAGGCTGCAATTCCCATGAAGACTTCCTGCGGTAGCTCCATGACCTCGTTATCCTTGCCCCTTATTGCGTACCTGTCGCTGAGGTGCTTCAGGCCAGGATAATTCATGAGAAGATCCCTTTCAGGCTTGATGTATGAACCCAATTCCTCCAAAGCATCAGGAGTATATGCTTCCAGCAAGGCTCTGTCCATTCGTCCGATTTCCACCAGTTCTTTCACCAGGTTATGATAACTCCCGTAATCGCTGCCAGAATACCCCCTGGACTTACCTGCTTCCTGGTACAGGTCATGTAGCAGAAGCCTGGCCGCGGCATATGTCCAATTCGGTTGCCTTGTTGACGTCTTCTCATTGGCCACTCTGATCAGTGTTTCCTGTATGGCCCTGGTGGATATTCCCTCATAGAAATGAAGTTGTGAATCAAGCTCCAGCTCAACAGGATCTATCCCGTCCAGGTTCTGGCAAGCCTTCTCCACTACCTTCCTGATCTTGGTAACGTCAATGGGGACACGCTGGCCGTGCCTGTTCGTGACTGTTGATGGCCTTAGCCTGAGCTCAATGGGAGGTTTCTCTTCCATGACGTATTTCTGGCTACCAGCCCCAGATGACTGAAAAGTCTCTTCTATGCGCTTCTTCTCTTCCCTGATCCTCTTCCGGTTATCCCTGTAGAGTATGTATGCCTCTGCTACGTCGGTAAAGCTCTTCCCCCTCAGTGTTTCATTCATGAGGGTATCTATAACGAGGTCCTGGACCTGCTCAACCGTAGGTCTTGCCCCAATCTCTTCTAACTTTCTTGTACATATGTCAGAGATCTGTTCCGCGTCCTCGAGGTTGCCATTCTTCACGGCAAGCATTGCCTTGAAAATTGCCTCTGTGATTTTCCTTTTCTGGAAGGGTACTACCTTCCCGTTTCGCTTTGTTATTTCTCTGATCATGCTTTATAACCTCCAGGGGAGCGTAACCCCTCTATCTTGTGCATCGATGATTATGGTTTTTTGAACCAGGGTTTGAGTTGTTGCGTTTCTTACATGGTAAAAATCATGGTAACAATCATGGTAAAAGAATTTGATCATGAGAAGTAACAATTCATTCAGATATTTAATCTATATTTTTAGTAATTGTTAACAAATAGATAATCGAAAACAACAAAACGGAGTATGCAGTCGATGCTCAGAAGGGGGAAGATAACTTATCTCTTGACTTCAGTGAACGTGTCAAACCAGGGTATTGGGCTCATTGTGATCCCTGGGAACACCATGTCAAACCCGCAGGTCTTGCCAATTCTGTTGCATAGGGATTGCGAAAACCTGGTAATCATCACCTCAGATAGACCTGGGATCATGGCCTCGGATACATAGTGTATGAAATCGGTCTCTATCTTTACAAGTTCCCTGATCAGTTCAACAGAATCCTTTCTTATATCCGGAGTTGCAAGGAGAGGATTTTCTACTGCGAGCGTCTTTATCAGGATCTGGAGAAATTCAGCCTGCATGAGGAGATCTCTCTGGACATACTTCAGGGCGTTGGATGTGCCAACTACCTTGGAGTGCCGTGCCAAGGCATAAATTACGGTGAATTCAGTTGGTATTATGGCGCCGGCTATTACGGATGATGTTAAGATATTCCTATGGAGTTCCACAATTTGCTGATCCTTCTGAAATTTCTTGAGTTGCTCGACATAGAGCATGCTCTTCTGCTTGATCTGATCGACTGTCCTCCACGACTCCAGAACAGCCTCTCTGCGGCTCTCAGGGACTGCACTGTTTATGATGTGGGAATATGTGTCGCAGTGCTCTGTCAACTGGTATTCCATGGCGGATAACACTGCCAGCAGATCCGGAGAAGAAATGTAAGGCCCAATTTCATGAATGTTTGACTGAAGAATGCTCTCAAGGATCAATCCAGAAAGGATGGTCCGTTCGTAAGTCTTCCTCTCCACATCCGAAAGAGATGCATAATCCTTGTTCTCCTTGGTTAGATTGAACTGCTGCGGATTATAGAAATTCCCCCCCATTTTCCTGTAATAATCCATCGCCCAGGGGTATCTTGCGAATGAGAAACTGAGTATTCCCGTGGAGAACCCGCCTACCAGCTTTGGTTTGGAGAGTAGTTTTTCCCCGTCAGGGTTGAAGAGTGTGACCTTAGCCAACCTGGTTCCCCGCTGAATTCCCTGTGCCCCTGTTTCTGTCATCATATCACTTTAGTCGCAAATAGCAGTATGCGCGTGCTATGAAATCGTTTCGGGTTATTTAACTGTTGATTGAATAGCCTGCTGGAACAAGTATCCTGAAATGCATTGCCCTGCATTATGGATTAATATTATTACGCTACAGGGAATCCAAGGCTATGAAGCTCGTGGAGTGCGTTCCCAATTTCAGCAACGGACGCGACAGAAGCGTAGTTGACAGCATAGTGCAGAGCATTGCCTCGGTCCGGCATGTCAGGATCCTTAACGTAGAGATGGATTCCAGCCACAACAGGTCAGTCATCTCATTTGCTGCTCCCCCGGAAGAAGCCCTAGAAGCTGCCTTTGCTGGCATAAAGACTGCGGCAGGCCTTATAGACATGACGAAGCACACTGGCGAGCACCCGAGGTTTGGAGCGTCGGATGTCATTCCCTTCGTCCCTCTCCCCGGCACCACGCTGGAAGAATGCATTGAACTTGCAAAAAGACTGGGGAAAAGGGTTGGAGAAGAACTGGGGATACCTGTATATCTCTATGGCGAAGCTGCCGCTATCCCTTCCAGAAGAAACCTTGAAGATATTCGAAGCAAGACTTTCCAGTTTGAACAACTTCGGGAAAGCATATCTCAACCAAAGTGGAAGCCGGATTTCGGCCCATCTGATGTTGGTACCCCCGGCGCATCCATCATAGGGGCCAGAGACTTTCTAATTGCCTACAACGTAAACCTGAATACTTCTGACCTTGCTGTGGGGAAGAAGATTGCAAAGGCTCTGAGGGCCAAGGATGGTGGACTATCCTTTGTGAAGGCACTGGCTTTCTATCTAGAGGACAAAAAATGTGTCCAGATTTCCATGAACCTTACAAGCTACAGAAAATCTCCAATTTACAGGGCCTTTGAGTTGGTCTCACTGGAAGCTTCCCGTTACGGGCTGGTCCCCACTGAGTCGGAAATCGTGGGGTTGGTGCCAATGGATGCCCTGGAGGAAACCAGCAAGTTCTACCTGAGGTTGAACGGCTTCAGCAGTGACCAGATCCTGGAGAACAAGCTCTCACAGAATGAAGAGGCAAGTGAAGAAGGATTCATGGAGAGGCTTGCCAGCCCTTCGCCGACTCCTGGAGGAGGCTCCGCCTCTGCGCACGTTGGAGCAATTGCTGCTGCCTTGGATTCTATGGTGGCCTCGCTAACCCAGGGAAAGAAGAAGTACCTGGAGTATCAGGAGGAGATGGCAAGGATCACGGATAGGAGCAGGCAGATACTCTCCACCCTAGCAAGGTATTCCGATGAAGACGAGGCGGCTTTCACCGAGATGTCGGATGTATGGAAGATGCCCAAGGGAACCGAGGCAGAGATCAAGGCCAGGGAGGTTGCTATGGAAAAGGCCCTCAACCGTAACATTGCGTCTCCGTGGAATATAGCAAGGGCGTCGCTTGAGACCCTGGAACTCGCTGAGAGGCTTACCCTCCACGGGAACAAGAACGCCATTACAGATGCCGCATGTGCTTCGCTCTTCGGATTAAGTGCAGTAAAAGGTGCCTTGTTCAACGTCCTCATAAACCTGAAATCTCTAAAGGATCAGGCACGTGCGGAACAGGAAAAAATAAAGGTAAGGCTCTTCATTGAGCAAGCCCAAGCTATACACGACAGGACAATGAAAATAATAAATGGGGAGATTTGGTAAGAACTCAGAATAGGGATTTCTTGATTGCCCCATCGATCTTTTTCTGGAGGTCTGGGGTTATCTCCTTGATGTCGTGAGCGGTCTTGGCGTGCTCAACGATCTTGCCCATAAGTCCTTCCTTTGTTTTCTCGGCGGCATGGAAGTCGCACTTCATGCCAATGTCCTCGCATGCAAATTTGAATTTTGCCATATATATCTATATCTACAATTCATAACAATATATTAATGTTTCTTAATTTATTTAATTCTCGGGTCGGGGGCTTATGGCCAAGATTTCGTAAGATAATATGGCATCAGGTTGTGCCCATCTGTCCAATGGCTTCCTTGACGGCAACCTCAACGGCTTCGTCGCTGGAGTATCGGTTCTTCCATCCTGTAGATAAAAGCTTCTCTATCCCAAGCTGAGCCACCTTGACGTCCCCTTTCCATCCGCGCCCGTCTATGCCGCCTGTGAACATGAACTCCACGTTTCGCAGTTTGAGCCCGGATGTCACGTAGTCTGCGATCTTCCTCACGGATGTCATGGAGGTGTTGCCAAGATTGTATATGTCAGTGGATCTTGATAGTGCGTTCACATGGAACATTGCTCCCACGCAGTCACTCACATGCAGGTATGACTTTCTCTGTGTTCCATCCCCAAGGATCTCGAGTTTCCTGCTATCCTTTTTCAGCTTGTTGATGAAGTCGAAGATTACACCATGGGTTGAGTTGATTCCAACAATGTTTGCGAATCTGAATATGAGACCTGTGAGGCCGTAATAGTGGGAATATGCGGAAATAAATCCCTCTGCAGACATCTTCGAGGCGCCGTATGTAGAGATTGGCATGTACGGTCCATAAGTTTCGGGGGTCGGTAGGACTGAGGCCTCTCCATACACGGTTGAACTTGATGCAAACATAATCCTTGGAATATCCCGCTTCCTCATGTACTCAAGAATGTTCATCGTCCCTTCCGAGTTGATCCTGAAGTCAGTTACGGGATCTTCAGAACCTCCACGCACGTCTGAATTTGCCGCCAGGTGTACAATTAGGTCATGTCTTGAGAGAGAATCCATTGCTGGCTTGTCGGTGATGTCAGCCTTAATGAACCTGAAATTATGATTCTCCCTGAATTTCCTGATGAACCGGTCGTCCACGTTCCTGAGATTGTCCAGGACCGTAACCCTGTTATCATTCAACAGTAGTTCCACAGCGTTAGAGCCGATGAATCCTGCTCCACCTGTTACAAGTATATCCAGACCTGATGGCATTTGAATGTCCAATTTACTCATGACCTGATGATAGCAGACAGATTAATACTTTCCAGAAGATTTTCCTAATAGCCGGTTCGTCTTGTGACGTCCCCTTTAGGGTAGCCTAATGACTGGGAACATCACTCTGACCAGAGGCTAAGACTTACCGACTCCTTCGCCATGAATTCACCCATCAGCCTTAGACCCTCCTCAAGAATATCTGACGGGGCGGTATATCCCAGCCTGAAATGATTGTCTACTCCCATATATTCTCCAGGCATCGTTAGGACACCGGTTTTCTCGAGCAGCATGGTGCAGAAGTCCTGAGACCTGAGTCGGCTGCTGTAACCAAGGAAAACCGACGATGAGTGCATTGCCGGTTCATATCCATCAATTCCAATCCCTGAAAGGAAATCAGCAAGGATCTTCCTGTTTGCCAGGATTCTTCTTTTTGTTACTTCCGAATAGTGTTCCCTGTTCTTGAGTGCATTGGTGGCGGCAACAAGGGAGAATATGGAAACGGCATGTGAAACCTTGTTCTTTACCTGCTGAATAACCTGGATGTTTTCTGGGTCTGCGAATATCCATCCCAGTCGCAGCGAGGAGAGCCCATAAAATTTCGTGAGAGTGTTGGAGCAGATCATATTCTGTTCTCCCTGGAAGATTGTCCTTACCCTGTCCATGGATACAAAGTCGCTGTATGTCTCCGAAACATACTTGTAGATCCCCGGCCGGTCCAGGATTACCTCGTTCAAGGCACCCTGGTCCCTCAGGGTTCCGGATGGGTTATTGGGTGAGGTCAGCATCACACCGTCCCCGTTTCTTGTTCTTGTTCGTACTTCTTCCACGGGAGCTTGGATTACACCAATTCCAAGAGAACTGGGGACATCGATGAACGGTTCGTATTCTGGAACAGGTACAAACAAGCTCCCACATCTGCTCCCGAGGAACCACGAGGCCAGCAGTATTGCTTCGGTGCCTCCGTTCACTGCGATGATATTTTCCTCCCTCAACCCGTACATGCCTGCTAGGGTCTTGGAGAACTGGACCATTGCATCCCCGTAATCGAAGGAATCCGCATGATCGTGAAGCAGTGCAGCTAACTCATCGGTGTGTGGAGGTTGCATCCCGCTTGAGGCCAGGTCATATTTAGTCGCAGGAAGCCTAGTATCCAGCCACCTGAACATTTTCATCTCTCCAACCTTCATGATGCAAGATCATGCAGTGGGCTATAAACCATGGAGGTTTTCCCTGATCAAGAGAGTGTGCTGACTGGAATTCGGAAATTCAGGTATGCAACAAGCAACCCGGATATCCTGGGTGCTTTCCGGGAAGGGTTGCTCAATCTTATAATGGAATGTCTCAATTGAGTGCTCATGCACACTGAGGATAGCATTCCAGAAACTCCAGAGGGACAGGAAATAGGTACATCGGAAGTTACAGGCTTTTCAGTCAACCACATGGACCTTTCAAAGGACCCCCTGACAGACTTTGCTTCATATTCATTTGGGACCTGGGCCAGAACCCACCCAATCCCGGCTGACAAGGTCAGCTGGGGTACCTTCGTTGAGCTCTCCGAGAGAAATATGGATTCGCTCCACTCTATTCTTGAGTCCTGCCTCATCAATGCGAATGGTGATCCCCTGAGACTACAACTGGGCAGTTTCTATGCATCCGCCATGGACACAAGTACCATTGACTCCCTAGGATTCAGGCCATTGGAACCAATGCTGAAGGTTGCTTCCGGATGGTCTGACCGTGGTGGTCTGGTTGATGCCCTTGCGACTCTTCACCTGAATGCTGTTTTTCCATTTTTCAGGATCTCCTCTGCACCGGATGAGAAGAACAGCACGGTATACGCACTTCGACTTGATCAGGGAGGATTATCACTGCCTGACAGGGATTATTACCTCGAGCCTGAGTTCGCTGAAATCATGGAATCATACCGGGCCCACATCACCAGGATGCTCATACTGAAGGGGCAGAAGCCCGATGAAGCAGCTTTGCGTGCAACAAGAATCATTGCACTTGAGACTGCCCTTGCGAAAGGCAGCCGCTCTCGTACCGAGTTGAGGGATGCGGAAAGGAACTACAACAGGATCGAGAAGGGTGACCTTGATCCCCGGTTCCCGGAATTAAATCTGGGGAGGTATCTCGGACTGATTGGGCTTCCTGACGTGGAATATTTAATAGTCGGGCAGCCTGAATATCTGTCTTCGCTTGAGAAGATCCTTGCAGAGTTCTCACTGGACGATGTCAGGAATTACATGCAGTGGCAGGTTATCTGCGACGCTGCTCCCTATCTCTTCCGGGAAGCCGAGGAGGAGAGTTTTGATTTTTTCAGCAGGAAAATTATGGGCAGGGAGAAACAGGAACCCAGATGGAAGAGGGCCGTAAGGATTGTCGACGGCTGCCTTGGTGAATCCTTAGGAAAGCTGTATGTCGAGAAATATTTCGGGCCCGAGGCAAGGACTGAGATGGGGGTCATGGTGGATGATATAAGGGAGGTTTTTGCGGAAAGGCTCAAGTCACTCTCATGGATGGGCGAGGAGACAAAGAAGCGAGCGCTTGCAAAGTTCTATCGTTTCAGGGCAAAGATCGGGCATCCTGAGAAATTCAGGGATTATTCATCAGTCAGGATAGACAGGAGGGATTTTCTTGGCAACGTTTCCAGATCATGGAAATTTGAGACGGAGCGGCAGATCAAAAGGGTTGGGAAGCCAGTCGACAGGAACGAGTGGTACATGACTCCCCCCACGGTCAATGCATACTTCTCTCCTCCCGAGAACGAGATTGTCTTTCCTGCAGGGATACTACAGCCCCCTTTTTTTCAAGTGGGAGGAGATATAGCAGTCAATTATGGCGCCATTGGTGCAGTGATATCCCATGAGATCACCCATGGGTATGATGACCAGGGCAGGAAGTACGATGAACTAGGGAACCTCAATGACTGGTGGACGCCAGATGACGCGGGGAACTTCAAGAAGTTGTCTGCCGAGATAGTCGACCAGTACTCTGCGCTCGAGGTGCTTCCAGGGCTCCATGTGAATGGGGAACTGACACTGGGGGAGAATATCGCTGATTTTGGGGGTGTAAGCATAGCTTTCGAGGCTCTGCGAAGAAGGCTGGCGAGAAATCCTGAGCTCAACAAGGTTGTGGATGGGCTTACTGCTGAACAGAGATTCTTTGTTGCCTGGGCACAGGTATGGAAGGCAAACGAAAGGGACCAGTATATCAGGATGTTGGTCACGGTGGACCCGCATGCCCCTCCTAGATTCAGGGCCTCGATTCCAGTTTATAATCACCCTGCGTTCCACGATCTTTTCAATGGTTCTTCCGCCGAATCCAATTCAGTTCGGAATTCCAGAAGAGTGAGTATATGGTAGGAATCGCGTTAGGTTGAGCATCGCTTTACGCCCTGGGCATAAAAACCTCGGCCTCCAAGTGTCGATACAGCGTTGGATCAAGAAATGCCCCTGATCATCAGATAAGAAAGCCACTGGAGGGTTTCGATCCCCCGACCTACTGATTACAAATCAGTTGCTCTGCCGGCTGAGCTACAGTGGCACTTGATTCTCCCGAGATAACAGGAGCAGATATAAAAAATGGTTTGTTATCCATGGGGAATAGCCAGAGCCAAGAAACAGGTGGAAACAATTTTGACTGCTCAAAATCTATATAATACCAAGATGTAAGAGCCGCATTGAAATCAAATCTTTCAGAAGGACATGGCGGAGCAGCAGTCGATCCTGAAAAAGAACGGATTAAGCGCCAGTTCGATCAACACTGGAAATTGAAGAACATGGAAACCCAGGAGAACATTAGCCCAGCTACTTGGGCAAAGTTCGTTCTTGAGCTGGTGCTTCCATCAGTTATAGTCGTGACCCTGATGATATATTACATCCACATGAGCCTGCTGATAACGTGGGGGACCTACATTGTGCTTGTCTTTGGGATCACCTTTGGCTTCATGAAGTTCTTTTTTGGGTTCAGCCTGACAGAAAATGTCGCGAGGGACCTCAGGAAGAAAGGCTTCGTGAAGTACAAGAAGAAGTAATGACCTTTTGGTGAAAGCCTTTCATTAAGGTTCTCTACTCTCTGTTTGGTACCTTCCGCTTAATAGGCCAATCCTAGCAAGAATCCCAGGAGAGGAGACATAATCCAGGTCGCAGCCACCACCATAAATGGCCTTAAATGAAGCGCCTTGAACCTGTAGGACAACCCGCTTCCTAGCACACTGGCAGTAAGCGTCTGGGTGCTTGAGAGAGGGATCCCAAACTGTGTCCCGATCTCGACAGCGATTGTCGATAGAACCAGGGAGACAAGGGCGTTGGAGTATCTCATGGAGAACATTTCCTCCCCGACTCTCCTTATTGTCCCGTTGGCTAGAAGCAAACCCCCTCCCGCGATCCCGACAACCATTACAGGCATGGTGTAGGCCCCATACCCGGAAACTGCCCCAATAAGGCCCAGGGTATTTGCCCCCAGTGCAAAGGCAGTTGCAAACGACGTCACTACAAGCAGCACCCGGGATATTGCAGTGATTCTCCATGGGTTCCTGAAGTCGATGGAGTGCATCAGCCTCAGGATCATTATGGAAAGGAAAACCAGGAGTATTGGGGAGACAAGCCATACAAGGATGAGTGCAGAAACATAGGAATTGTCTATGGGGAAACCCACCCTGGTGGAAACCCCGATGGCGGCCCCGACCAGGGCCATGGACAGGGAGAGAGGAGACCTTATGTAGGTTGCTATGGCAAAAATGAGAAGGGAAATGCCCATCACATAGAGGATCGCTGCTGGAGTCCTGGGCATAAGGGAACTTGCAGCCTTCACCATGAGGGTCCCCTGTAGAAGAAGACCTGCAATGAATCCCAGGATGCCGATAATTTCACCTGTGAACCTTGAGACAGTCCTGGAGCCCACAAGGGTTCCCACTGCAGCTGAAAGGTTGTTGCCGGACACCATTGCTGTCAGGAGAAATGTAACAGCTATGATCAGGACGTAAAGGTAGGTCATTTGGTCAGCGAAGTTATAATTGTCAGCACCGTGTCGGCAATGTCCTCGCAGTCGTCCAGCAGGTCATCTATCTTGTGGACCATGTCTGTAAGGTGAGAGAATGTGAGGTAGCCTATGGTTGAAGAGTTCCGGTAAAGCTCGTCTATTACCTCGTCCTTGAGCTCGTCCACTTTCTCTTCCTTTTCCTCGATCTGTTTCCTGTATAGCCTCATCTGCTCAGAGTTCTCTGACAGGAGCATGTTTTTTAGGGACTTGAGGGCATCCTCGTTGATGTCAAGCATCCTGGTGAATTTTCCGTACTCCTTGAATATGAAGGATTTCTCAGCCTCCTTGAATTCTTGAACCGGCACCATCATTCTCCTCATTTCCCTGATTGCAAAATATGATAGATCCAGAAGGGTGTCGCAGTTCTCCACGAGTGTAAAAAGGCTGTTCATAAGTGTCGAGCTGATAGCCCCATTGGTGATCTCATGCTTGAGGGTCATTGTGAGCTCATCTGCCTTCTTCTCAAGCATCCTGATTTCGCTGTTAGCTTTCTCGATATTTCCCCTAGAGCCGTCCATGGCAGGGATCAGTAGCATGTTTGACTTCTCGGCAAGGTCAACATACCCCACCACCTCGCTCAGCAGGTGCCTCTCTCCAACCACCATCAGTTTCTTGAGGAATCCGTAGTTGACCACCCTACTCAATACGAAACCTTTATAAATCTTCTTTCAGAAAGGATCCTTGCTGCTGGTAGAGCGGTGCCAGTCCCCTGCCGTGCAGAACCGAAAATCTTTTTTATCCCTCTTGGAGTCACTCCTCCCATTGGATTATATCTTCTTCTTCCTCACCGTATTTGCTGCTATCTTCTCAATACTGAACCCTGTTGGAGCAGTCCCAATACTGGTGTCCCTCACTGAGGGTTATACCCTTAAGGAGAGGGATACGGTCATAAGAATCAGCATTGCAGTGGCCGGAGGCATGATCCTTGGCTTCATGTTTCTTGGGACATACATTTTCGATATCTTTGGCATTGATATTTATGATTTCCAGATTGCGGGTGGCATTCTGGTATTCAAGGTAGCGTTTGACATGCTGCAGGGCAGAACCTCCAATACCAAGATAACTGCCGCAGAAGAGGAGGAGTCCAAGCAGAGAAGCGCGATAGGGGTTGCACCAATCGGGACTCCCCTGTTAGCTGGGCCTGGCTCCATAACCACAGCGATAATCTACTATAATGAGCGGAGCGGGGTCTACGTCGACAAGATCCTTGTGATCATTGCCATACTCCTGGTGCTGGCCACGAGCTTCCTTGTCCTGCGCTACTCGCTTGGTATCTTCAAGAGGATCGGAAATACCGGCTCCCTCATAGTAAGCAGGATCATGGGTCTCCTGATAGCATCTGTTGGAGTGGGGTTCATTGTCGCCGGCATTGCAGGCGTCATGACCCTGTTCTAGCGCCTGGTGAAGAACCTGCTGAGGTCTGCCCTGAATTCCTCCAGTTCTGGCTGTCCCACTGCCGTGGGCTGGCCATCATGCACATAGTTCAGATCAGAGATGAGGCAGGCCGATACCAGTCGCATGAATTCCGAGCCTTTTCCCATGGGAATGAAGGCCATGGGCCTTCCTTGGCGGCTCTTGAACTCGCTGACCAATGCCATGTCCCTGATAAAGGGATCGCTTTCCTGGTACCACGCTGCGATCTTGATGAGATCTGCTGGGGCCCTCTCCAGTGTTTCGAGGCTTTTTCCAAGTGATTCCCCTGGCCCCAGGTGCATTGATGCTATGACGGCAACGCCAGATGGCACCGTAATTCCTGACCCCAGCAATGTGTAATCCAGGTCAACTGCCGGGCACCCTGCCTCTACGGCTGCACCGTAGTATGCCTTGGCCTCAGCCTGGTCTGAAGTCCTAAAGGTGAAGACAAAGTCAATCTTCATCTCGAGGAGCTTCCTGACCATGTGCTTCAGTGCATCCGGACTCCTTTGGGTGAATAGATCGTACCTGACTTCGTAAAGCACGTCCGTCTTTCTCGCACCGGATGAAAACGTCCTTAAAAGGGAGAGTCCATCTACATCGAAGATCGAAACGATCAGTGAGGGTTTTCCAGTTTCTATGACTGCACTGCCTATTGATATCCTGACTTTTGACACGAATCCACGCTATATGGAAACACCGCCTCAAATTTATATTCCATTGCAGTCATTACAGTAGGAGCCTTCATGTTCAAGATGACCGTAGTGGCCTCTCCCACAAGAGTGATTTCAGAAGACCTTGACCGAAACATCGCTTACTTCCTTTCCGATATAGGCTATATTCCAAGGCTGAGGCCGGACACCGATTTGAGTTCCATCGTATCCTCAGCTTATTTCAGGCTTTTCAAGGACTGCTTCCTGATGAATTCCGACAGGAGATGGAGCGGGGAGGAACTAATGGCCTATCTGAAGACAAGCAGGACAACGCTGTACAGGCACCTGAACAAGCTAAAGTCTCTTGATATTCTCGAGGAGACCCAGGAAGGCAAGACCAAGAGGTACAGGCTAAGGTCTGGGGATATCCTCAGGGCGTGGGGATGGGTTGAGGTGAACCTGAAGATTGCCCTTGAAGCTTATCGCAAGAATGTTGAAAGAATAGCCTCGCTTCTGCCAGGCGCAAGATAATGGCGACTGCTGGCAAGACCTCAGGCCTTCCGAACGACTGAAGATAGATCATCCTTCTCTTGGTAACCAGAGTTGGCCTTTCTTCCTGACCTGGCAAATGAGAGGACTCCGGCAGCTATCAGGAGCACGATGCTCATCAACAGGGCTGAGTGTATCCCGTCCATGAACTTCAAAGCTACCGATCCTGCGAGGCTTGTGCCAGTTCCAAGAAATACGCTGAAAGCCACGTAGCGCGGTATGGTGAGGGAAGCAATGGAAATTGTCAGGACATAACTCATGAGCGTTCCTATGCTGGAAATTGTGCGTAGCAGGCCAGATATTGATCCATAGAGTTCCCTTGGGGCCGCGGACATCACGGAACTGTTGTTGGATGGCCAGAACATTGATCCCCCAATCCCCGAGACCAGGGAGCCAGCGATAACAACATAGAATGAACTCCCCACGCCCAGCGTGAAATAGATCAGGACCCCAACTGCCATCAGGGAGATACCAGCAGTCGCGACCTTGCCTGCGCCGATCCTGTCGGAAAACCTCCCCATCCTCGGGGCGAGAAAGCTAGCAACGACATAGCCAGGGACCAGAATCAGGGATGAAGTGAGGGGATCGAAGCCCTTGATGCCCTGCAAGTACATGATCAGGATGAATATTATGGAAAGATAGCCTAGCGCCTGCAGGAACGCTGCAAGCAGCGAATATGACAGGACCCGGTTCCTGAAGGCTTTCATGTTGATGACGGCGTGGTCGCTCCTCGCCTCTATGATAACGAATGGTATGATCAGCAATATACCAGTTGAAGCAAGGATCATGTTGAACTGGGTGATGCCGTTTCCTGCAATGTGCGTGGCACTGTACGTTATCAGGGATAGGATTGCCAGGAGCAAGAGCATTCCGGGGTAGTCTATCTTCGCATCCATGACCTTGTTGTCCTTGACATAGGTCACCGCTATGAGAAAACCAGCTATGCCAATGGGGACGTTGATATAGAATATGTATTGCCATCCAATGAACGTAGTGATTATCCCTCCAAGCACTATTCCGAGGGTCCCTCCGATATTCCACCCGCTTGATGTGATGCCAAACGCCCTACCCCTTTCGCTGGGAGGGAAATAGTCTGCCACAATGGCGCTGCTGTTGGCCTGGAGCAGTGCTGCGCCAAGCCCCTGGAACGCCCTTGATATGATCAGCATGGTTATGTTGAACGAAGCTCCGCAGACAGCCGAGCCTGCAATGAAAATGAGAAAGCCAGAATTGAACATCCTGGCCCTGCCGAATATGTCCCCAAGTTTCCCAAGCTGTGTGGTAAATACTGCAAGGACAAGCAGGTAGATCAGGATGACCCAGATGGTGCCTACCAGAGTTGAATTCAGGCTGTCATTGATGTTCACAATGGCAAGTATTACGATGGTGGTGTCTACGGCGGACATAAGGGTGCCAATTAGCACGCTTGCAAGGATCAGGTTCTTCCTGTCGGTCATACAGCATCGCCAGGCGTATCCTGGTTACATATCTCCCAGGACCACGGATAACTGCGATTTTGGGATTGTATTTAACCTTGACTTGCTGAGCCGCAATGGCCGGTGGGGAATGGGTTATGTTCCCGATACTTGCTAACGGGTGCTTCTTGAAGTAGTAAGACTTCTGCTGAAATGGCTTCAATGCTCTTTGGCCATCTTCTAGGTCCACAAGTGCTAAAAACCAGCTCCGGTAGCTTGTCATGATACATTGTCCCTCAGCTGGTAAACTGAGTAAATGTCCTTGCAGGGAGTGCAGAACTTCCAGCTTTAAGTTTCCCGCGACTCGATATAACCGGGGGACACGTATCAACAAGTCTTCCCTGGCAGGGGTACCGTCCGTGCCAAGTCCTCCAGTATTATTCAAAGTCGTTCCTTGGGGTGCCTGTCATTCTTGGAGGTTCCTCCGTTGGTAAAGGCATTGTCCAGTGGTGCTTCGGATCAAATTGTAAAACGGAGGTGCAGTGAAGAGATTGGAACATCCAATGCGCCAAGGCCACCCTGCCATGACATGAGTAAGATCCGAGGATTGTAGGACATTTTTCCGGTTTTTGCCCATTTGCAGCAAAGTTCATTGGCCTTTTGCGGTATTTGAAATAACACATTAATATCGGTTCATTCCTAATGCGCCCGAAATTTTTTTGCAAACCATACAGAGTTTGCCTGTTAACATTTAATAATGATTATCTTCTTGTAGTATAATGGCTAAGGAGGGCAGAAGGTTGGGACCGGGTGCCAAAGTCATGGCATCTATGCTTGCGCTGAACTTTGTTGTCACTGTTGTCATTCTCCTCACTGACAGGAATCTCCAGAATGACTTCGGGCTCTATACAGGGGCGGGTTATTTCATACACTGGTACGGCCTTCTCATTACTGGCATAATTGATATCATAGGTGCAGGTCTGATAATTGTGAAACCGTCAAGACTCTTTCTGAGGCTTGGAGCTGCCTGGGCGGCATTCATGACGGCGTTCACCATTGGAGATATGTTCCTTTATAGCGAGGTTGGATTCACCGGCTCAAACGGGCTTTCTCAGTTTGCCAGTTACCTGTTCGGCCTCTCGAAATATCCAGGGACTGAGAATTACATCCCGGGCCTATACGATCTGCTTGTGGCCATATATGCGCTAACATTCGTCATGTCCATTGTCTCGATGGCTGTGCACAGAAAAAAGAGCTGAGGTGCACTTGGTCTTCTGCAAGACCCAAGCAAAGAAAATTCAAGATACCGGGACTCCAATGAACGTTACAGGAAAAAGGAAGAGATAGTAGCGGACTATCTCCTCATTCTGAAATAGAGTATGGCCCCTATGATGACCACTGCCGCCACCACTATTCCCACAATGGCCCATGATGGAATCAACGCTGCCGAAGAACTTACCCCAGAGATCACGATGTCATGGGTTGAGAAATTCCCCACGTGAAGTATGATCATGTAGCCGTTCTGCACTGCGAATGCTGCATAGTACATTCCGTTACCTGAGTCATTAACCAGGTTCGCCAGGCTGTTCGTGGAGTTGATCTGCTTTCCATCGACGTAGACATTTATCCCATTAGTTGCGTTCAGGAACTTGTTGTTGATGAAGAATGCTATGTTGGCGCCGGAGTGGCTCTGTGAGGAAGCCTTGAAATGGACGTGTCCGGGAGAGGACCCAAGGAAGTTAAGATCCAGGGAATAGTTGTATAGATAGCTGTAGTTCAGTGGTGTTCCGTTGAGGTAATCCAGCGAGTACTGTCCAGCAATCTTTCCATGCTGGTATGCATACTGGAATGTGTTGAATACTCCACCTGTGAGGTCACGCATGCCAGGGGGCATGACAAAGCTGATCTGGGCAAAGTCGGAAGTGCTTACTGTTATGGTGTGAGTCGCCGAGCTGTAGGTGAAGTCTCCACCCGTGATCGATATGAAACCCCTGATGTTGTTGCTGGAAATCATCAGGTTATTCTCTCCACCATATATGCTGTTTCCAAGCCCAAGCCCCTGGTTCTGGTAGTCTGTCATGTTGAAGCCGTATCCGTTGAAGTTATTGCCCGAAGGCATGCCATGGGCCCTTGGAACGGAAGTTACGCTGAGGGAACTGTCAAGTACCATCTGGACTGTTCCGTTGTTCACCAGGATGCTTGTCTGTATTGTTGGGTTGTTGTGAACCGAATAGATGTAAGTATTGGAAGCATAGAAGAACAGGCTGCCGTAGAGAAGGACCTGGCCGGTGGTTACGTAAGGCATCATCAGGGGAGTACCGATGGAGCCGTCTCCAGAAGTGGTAATTGAAGTGAAGATTGGGGCCAATGTTGGCTCGTTAGAGACGAAGTTCGTGATCTTTCCTGCATTCTGGTTGAAGATGAAGTTGACATACTGGCCGCTCACTGCACCCGTCGTTGAATTGTAAGTGAACTTTGGATAGTTCTGATGCAGGTATTGATAGTCGTTGAGAATTTGAGAGAGGTTCTCGCTTCTCACGAGCCCCGAGACCAGTATGGAGAATGCCGTTCCATCAAGGCTAATCCTGTTGTTGTTTCCCTGGATGCTGATTGTCTTGTCGCTGTTGGACAGGGTGAAATTCCCGTTGGTAAAGAAGTAGCCATTAAAGACGCTGTTGTCTATCTTGAAAAGGGAGAAATTCTCGTCAACGTTAAGCAGGAGGGTCTGGTTGATATAGTCACCAAAAGGCCCTTCAAAAGTGGAGTTACCTCCCAATGGCACTTCCTTGATCGAGTTGTTGAAGTCCAACTTCATCTGGGGCTTCTGTACAATATATGGCAGCGTGCCTGTTATGTTCGAGAATGTGACCACTGCCAGAGCGCTCATCTGAGGCTGAGAATACATTGTTGCGTTGAGAATTGAGAGCTTGCTCAGCCCAGTCTGAGCTGGCGTTGACCCGCCTCCTGCACCTATATTCAGCGTGCTGGAGCCGTTTACTAGCAGGTTGTTGACCAGGAGCGTTGAAGTCGCTGAAGATACGTAGGATATGTTTGTCACCAGACCTGAACTGCCAAGGTCCAGAGCGTAGCTACCAATATAGGTTTCACTGGCAGCTGACGGGGTGAAATTCTCCGCTGAGCCAAGAGCAGAGAACGCGCTCAGACTCATGAGCGTTACCACGAGAGCCGACAGTATGCTCTTGCTGTTCATCTTCATTTATTTCCACGCGATATATGGGAAGGTGACCGTAACGATGAGGGCTCCCTAAATACGAGTCGACGCTATTGCCGTATAATCAGGCAGGGAACGGGTCTTATGCTCGGTCGAGCATGCCCGGGTTCCAGTTGAGATCGTTTGTGCCTGAATGCTGGAAAGATTTTTATCCGGCAGCACATAGGCAGGACGGGTGCTTTGAAACTCTCCAAGGTTTTAAAGGAAATTCAGGGTCAGATGAATGTTATGGACATGATTGAGATAAAAAAAGGTGCAATATACACGGTTTATTCTAACAGCGGAACCGAAGAGCCGCAAAAGACGGAAGGCGAGTTTGTTGGCTACACCATACTTGGGGAAGAGGGTGCGATAGTATTCCGTGTGAAGGAAAAGGGGAATAAGCCGTTCCTGAGGCTTATACCTGTGTCAGGTCTCTTTTCCATCGAGTTCAGCGAAGACAACATATCCAAGGAAAAGGAAGAGCAAAAACCTCAGGACAGGGCCTATTACATTAGCTGATAGGAGCATATTCGGTCATAGACCGGCCCTTTGCTGGTCAGGTTGCTCCTGAAGAGTGTCAGCCTGTTGAAGCGGATCCTGGACTGGAACCTGTACTCCATCATGGCGTTGTACGATTCTGGAGGGATCGGTGCTTTCGTCCTTGCTACTGTCAAATGTGCCCTGAAGTTACGATCAGAAGGGTCTTTCACAACATTCCCGGTGATCTTCCTGTAGATCTCATGCGCCTCCGGAGAGGTGCACTCCAGAACGACCACCCGGCATTTCTTTCCCGATGGGAAGCAGGTGAGCCTATCAAAATCACAGGAGAAACCTTGAAATCTCATGGTGGAAAGTGCTTCACATACCTGAACGGCCTTCTTCTCAGTGATGTCTTCAAAAAAGATCAGGGTCATGTGGATGTTTTCACCCTTTGGCACCCTCAGAAACGGAAATCCCCCAAGGTAAGAAACCAGAGGCGCAATGGGCTCGAGGCTGTCCGGCTCAATTGCTAGGAAAGATCTCACGTTAGCCCTATTGAAGCCTATATATAATAACCTGCCATTACAAGGCTATGTCTCTGATCCCAGATAATCTCATGTATACCAAAACCCACGAGTGGTTCAAAGTCTCCGGAAACCAGGTGACAGTTGGAATAACTGACTATGCACAGCACCAGCTGACCGATATCGTGTTTGTGGATCTTCCAAAGCCAGGCGTATCAAAAAAGGCAGGCGAAGTCCTCCTTACGGTTGAATCAGTAAAGTCCGCGGAAGACGTATACTCTCCTGTCGACGGCACTGTGGAGGAGTCAAACCCGGTTCTGGTAGACAAGCCCGAGCTGCTGAATCAGGATTCATACAGCAACTGGATGGTAAAGATCAGGATTCCAGAAGGATTCAAGCCAAAGGGGATGACTCCAGGAGAGTACCGAAAGCATATCGGTGAATAATTCAAGAATGGCTAAGAGAGAAGACCACTATTATCGGCTGGCAAAGAGAGAGAGCTTCAGGAGCAGGGCTGCGTACAAACTCCAGGAAATTGACCGCAAGTTCAGGGTCATTGGGGAGACTGACAATGTTCTTGAGTTTGGTGCCTCTCCTGGTGGCTGGACACAATACGTTCTTTCCGTAACCTCCGGAACCGTACTGAGTGTCGATGTTTCGCCGATGGCCCCCCTTGAGCACGTGCATTTCCTCAAGGGGGACGTGATGTCCCCGGAATTGCCCAAGAAAATAGAATCCATGATGGGTTCATTGGGACTAAAGGAGTTTGACTGCATTATATCTGATGCAATGGTCCATACCAGCGGCGACAGGAGCAGGGATCATTCATCTTCTTACCTTCTGGACACCAGGATCATGGAGATCTCCCTGTATCTGTTGAAGAAAGGAGGCAATACCGTGATAAAGCAGTTCCAGGGGGATCTCACGAAAGGATTTGTAGACACATGGGGGAAGTATTTCTCCAGCACCCGGGTGACGACGCCTGCAGCTTCAAGGAAGCACAGCAGCGAGATCTATGTTGTGTTCTCTGGAAAGCTTTGAATCACATAGCTTGGGAAACGATAAAGTCTGCCATTCCCCTGAATTTCTCGTACTCCACCACCACGACAAATTTCTTTTTGCTTGAATCGCTCACTATTGAAAGTAATCCTTGCTGCATGGTTTGGAGGCGGGCTGACTCGATTGCCTTGAATCCCTTGATCCTCTCGATATACTGGTTCCACTTATCCACGAATCCTTCAGGGGTGTCTGCGCTGAATTCCCGTTTCATGAGCCTTCGCTTACGCACGGAGTGACGGATCATGTCCCAGGTTCCAATCTGGCTTGTGTATACATCACCAAAGTCAGATTCTTCCATATCCAGTGCGTGGATTGGTATATTCCTGTCTCCCGCATAAATTACAGCTTCGGTGTAAATTGGCGGTGGAGTCATGACCCCGCCGTATATCGACAGGAGTACGCCGTACATCGTTTCATATTCCGAAAGGCCCATCTCGAAAGGTTCCTTCACGAATTCCTGCAACCCCTTAAGCTCCTCGGGTGAAATCCCAATGAGAATTTCACCTGGCTCCTCTCTCAGGAGTAGGTTCCTGAGCTCATCTCCGTCCCTGATGAGGCCCTTTATCCCCCCAAACAGGATCACCTTGTTTCCCCGCGGAAGATTATATTCCTCAATCATGCAAGATTCTTCTTCTTTTCAATCAGGGATTGAAGCTCGCCCTTTTCACAAAACTCGATGAATTCATTGATGTTAGTGACAGGACAGCCTGCCATTACTTCCTTGTCAGTGACTCTCCTGGACACCAGCAGTGCTTCCTCTTCCATGAACTCCGCTATCTTCATTATTGATCTGGCTCTCATTACTTCTGCCTCGACAGACTGTGGGAATGCCATGAATATAAGTGATCTCAGGGCGTTCCTCGCCATGGCCTCAAACGGAGATCGCTTCAGGAGAGTTGCGTCGTACCCTGCAGTCCCCATAAGGCTGAGGATGGATTCCAGGAACTGATCGTTCACATGTTCCGCTCTTGGCTGGCTAGAATAGCTTAGTGACATCGTCTGGATGTCAATTCCCTTCCTTAGATCCCCTGGAAGCAACTCCTGGAGCTTAAGGAAAACATCGATTGTCACCGCGCTGCCGTTCTCGTAAAGCGATACGGATCTTCTCGAAATTCCAACAGAGGATGAGACGGATCCTATGGAAAGCCCACGCTTTTCCCTTATTCGCCTCATCTCCCTGCCGTCTATTGAAACGTAATACCCCCCAGGTCCGGAGAAAACGAACGGCTTTATCCCCCGAACATAATCCTCGAAAGTCTGCAGGGTCATTATAGGGACTCCGTGCCTGAAGTAGACAAGACCATCCTCCAGGGTCCCTCCTGATGATCGCTCCCCTATCACAATTGCTGCCGACTCGGTTAAGTTTCCGATGGTCAGTAGTTCCTCTGATGCATCGCGCCTCAGGGTGTCCACATTGTATAGGACTTTGACCACATAACCTCCGTCGTCTCTTCTGGCAAGCATGTCGAAACTCACCAGTCCCTTCAGTTCTGGATCGGAGGCTCTGAACCCTTCTCTCTCCAGCATTTCGGAGAGTCTGGCTAGAAGGGCTCTCCGGTTATCTTCCACGAGACCAATTATTAAATCCTGTATTTAAACATTTGCGTTAAACTGTACATGGCCCGGGAAACCTGTCCATGCCAAGGTCGGAGAATTACCACCAGTTCATCCTTCGCATCCTGCATTGACATACGCTGTAAGTGTCTCATCAGGTATTGACCGCGGGCTTTAGTCAGATGTGGGCATTATCTTTGCAGGACCATGGCAAATTTGCGCGTACTGAAGCGATCGCGAGTCTAGGCGATGGAGAAAATATCGTTTTAACTATCGCTCCAGCCGAATGGCCTCCCGCCGTCTCCACATTACGCCACGCGCCTTATCTGCGGAAAAGGTTTGAGTAGAAAGTGATCTTGGTAACAGGCAGTAACGCCCTGTCTGTAGCCATTTCACCTCTCTTGTAAATGAATCATCGAATATTCCCAAGGTGAGTGCTGGATTAGGGATCATAGCTTACATGAATCGTGATATCACAAGGCGGTCTATTCGAATAAGATGAGATGCGCCTAAATAGGTATGGCATGAAAGGATACCGCACGATACAATTCAATACAGTGGGGAGGCACGCTCTCAGAGCTCCCCTTGTTCACTCATTTGCATTCTGTTCTAATAGGGGAGATCAGGCGGAGATTCCTCCCGGTGCATGTTCCTGCAGGTCCTCCATGGCCATGAACCGCGGAATTGCTACCAGACCAAATACTGCAAATGGCAGCATTACAAGTCCACAGGCAATCAGCACCAGGTTAATGGGGAGTGCCAGCGCGAATACTGAGAATATGGATGCCATGATGGGCGTCGATCCCGCAATGAATATGCGCAGTATGGAAAATGTCTTTCCGAATATCTTCTTTGGGACAAGCCTGTAAAGTTTGTCGGTCATTGGCACGTTGATCAGCGGAAGAAGCATGCCAATGAGAAGTGCGCATATTATGTCAATATATGGTGATCTGCTGAACCCTATGATTGCAAGAAGCGGGGCGTAAGTCACTATCATCAGTGCTATGGCAAAGTGGCTGGACAGGGTCTTTAGTTTTCTTGATGCTATGCCGGCTCCGACCATCATTCCTATTGGGAGGCTGGCCACAAACGCAGTGTAATAAGCTGCACTGACCCCGAGGAAAATATGAAAGATGCCAGATGAATAAACCGTCAGGGAGACAAAAAGGCCGTTGATTACGAGCCCAATTATGAGGAAGTTTGAGATCTTGCGCATAAACGACATAACTTCCCGGGTCTCTTGAATAATCCCATCTACAGAACGAGTGAAGTTCTCCTTGAGTGGAAATGATATCACTGCAGATATTGCTGGCAAGACAACGAGGATGTAGATCAGGTACTCCTTCAAGAACACGATGGAAACCCCGCCCATCATTATCCCTGCGAGGCTAGAGGCGCTTGTGATGGTCTGGTTGAACGATAGCATCTTTGATGTGGTCTCCCTCGAAACATGCCTCTGAATCATGGCTGAGAACGAATCGCCCTTGAGTGTTATTCCCGCTCCTCCGATTATCACTGCAGCAAAAATACCAGCAATTCCGAATCCTAGGAAAGAAATCAGGAAACCGCCGGCCAGGATTGCAGAAGAAAGGAAGTTAACTGTTGAGCTATTTGTTCGATCTATAACATGGCCTCCCGGAAACGAGATGGCGAGCTCAATAGCCATGTAGGCGGTGGCGATCATTCCCGCCAGGAATACTGAGTTGTATTCAGCAACAAAATACCAGATATAGTATACCAGGAACACCTCGAAAGCCATTGAGGTGATGAACTTCGATGCGAGAAATCTCCCAATTGGCTTATCGTCTGGACTCAAGTCTTCATCCATTTGAACCAGGCCTTTCCCCCGCCACAATTTTCTTCAATTTCGGACTGCAGGGGTTACTATCTCTGGGAAAGCCTGCTGAACTCATTGTGCGGGGGTTTCATGCAGGTATTATGTTCCGGTATATAAAGTAATGAAGGGCTCCTTGCAGATACTGCTGGCGTATCCCGGAAAATTAACGCCCGATCGCTGCTTTGCCTGCTTGGATGTAATCTCCGCGGCCTTCTAAAACCTCGATCCCGGCCTTCTCTCCACGTTCAAAGGCATCAAAGTTTATGTCGTAGAGCCTTCCTGAAAATCTTTTTTCAAGGGCTGAATGGACATTATGTGCATCGAACGGGATAGAAGTCATGGAAAGAGCCGCTCCAAGGAGGGCGGTGCCTGCTGCCCTCTCGCTTCCAGCTTCCCTGGCAAGGTTCTCTGCATCCATGAAGTGGATCCTTGCAGTATTGCCCGCTGACCTTGCGAGTTCACGAATATCAGGATATTCTTTTCCCCTGATGCTCAGGTAGACAGGAGTCATATGTCTTGAGTTAACGAGGACCAGAGTGTTGCTGTTAGCCTTGTCAAGCACCCTGAAAGCCTCGATGGACTCGAGCCCCAGTATCAGGTCTGCTGCCCCTGCAGGGGTTATGGGACTCCTAACATCGCCTATCCTCACTTCAACTGAGACGGATCCTCCTCTCTGCGAAAGGCCGTGTATCTCTGACATCACTACGTTGAGCCTAGCGTCCATCGCTGATTCCGCGATCACGCTGCCCAGGGTTACTACCCCCTGTCCACCGACTCCCGCAATTATGACGTTATATTCCATTTCTGACCCCCGGGATTATTGCGTTGAAAGGGCATACCATTGGTTGTGAGCAGACCCCACAACCGTCACACAGGTCTGGATCTATAGAGATATGACCATCCTTGATGTCGATTGCAGGACAGGAGAAGTTGGTTACACAGTTCATGCAAAGACCGCATTTCTTGGTGTCAACGACATAGACTGGCATTGTTTTGCCCTTCCTGAGTTCCCTGTCCCTTAGAATTGCACATTCTCTCCTTGCGACAACAGCAGAAACTCCCTCGGACTTCAGGGAACGCATCACTGCGGGCAGGAAGGCCTTTAGATCGTAGGGATCGACCGTCTCGACGTTCTGAACACCCGTGCTCCTGATCATTTCCTCGATGGATACTGGTTTTGCAGGGTTTCCCATCCCATCGTATGGGAGTCCCGGGTTGGTCTGCTGCCCTGTCATTGCCGTGGTCGAGTTATCCAGCACGACCAGCATTAGCCTTGATCCATTCCTGACTGCGTTTACCAGCGCAGGCATTCCGGCATGGAAAAATGTAGAATCTCCTACAAATGCAATCACATGGCTTCCCGTAAGCTTCCCTAGGCCAGACGCTGCTCCAAGGGATCCACCCATTTCCAGAAGCACGTCCGCCATCTCAAACGGCTCATATGCGCCCAGGGAGTAGCAACCAATATCAGAAGAATATGTCACGTCCTTTATCCCGCTCATCCTGACTGCGCGCTTAACCGCATAATATGTAGCCCTGTGAGGACATCCCGGGCACAGAACCGGAGGCCGAGGCGGAACCTGCTGTACAACCATCGGAACCTCATGAACCTCCAGCTTGAGTTTAAGTGGTTCCGCCAGGGATCTCTCTATTACGTCTGCGTTGTACTCGAACTCCTCTGGGAAAGTCCTATCAAGCTTGCCGTGAAGCAGCACCGGTATACCCTCCCTCTGGGCGATCACCCTGACTTTCTGCTCTAGGTAGGGATCAAGTTCCTCCACGACGAAAATGTAGTCGTGGTTCATCAGGAAAGAGGCAATCCTCTCCTCAGGAAGCGGATTGCTCATGCCCACCTTCAGGATTTCAGCCCCTATGGAGTGCTTCCTGATGACGTCGACCAGTGAATTGTAGGCGGAACCCGAGGTGATGAACCCATATTCCCCATTACCAAACACCTCCAGCCTGTTGAGATCAGTCTGCTGGCTTATGACGCCTGCATGCTCTAATCGCACGGTAAGGGCCTTTCTTGATTTTATCGAGAAAGACGGCAGAGTGACATGCGCCAGGTGCCCGGGAAAGCTTCCGGCCATTACTAACCTGTCTTCCTTGGGGCCCAGGACTACTGGGGCTCGCATATGGCTGACCCTTGTGGTTGTCCGGAACAGAACAGGCATCCCTAGCTTCTCTGATATTTCGAAGGCGCGGATCAGGTAGTCCTTTGCCTCCTGCGGTGTTGACGGCTCGATCATGGGCATGTGGGCAAGTTCGGCATAATGCCGGTTATCCTGCTCGTTTTGAGACGAGAACATTGAAGGATCGTCTGCGGTCATGATAACCATGCCCCCCTTCACGCCAGAATATGCGATGGACATCAGCGCGTCGGCAGCTACGTTCAAGCCCACGTGCTTCATAAACGCAAATGAACGGAGACCAGAAATCGCGGCTGCATATGCAACTTCCACTGCCACCTTCTCATTGACCGAAACCTCGAAATAGAAATTACCCTCCTTAGCAATTTCTGACAGCGTATCCCCGACCTCGCTTGAGGGTGTACCGGGATACGTTGCAGCAACCCCTACTGCAGCCTCAAGAAATCCCCGGGCAATAGCCTCGTTGCCAAGGAGAAGAGCCTTCTCGCCCGGCTTGCCATTAAGCACCTGCTCGTAAATGTTCACGCTTACCTGATTAATCTATTGATAGTTGCTATTATAATGATGCGCCTAAAGCCGTGATATAGGCTGTCACGCATAGCCGCAGAATATCAGATTACCGAAGTTCCTTCCTTTATTTCAAGGCTGGAGGATAGTCTGCTGGGGCATTCCCTAACATCACAGGTATTGCAGACTACTTGGTCCGATTCAGGGTCAGGGGTGGTGACCCGCATCTTCTCCATTCCTTGCACTGCAGATAGTTGTTCCAAAACCACCTCTGGAAGGGGCCTGATAAAGATGATCCTTATCCCCTGTTCTTTTTTCCCGATGTTCTTTCCCGCTACTTCAACTGCGTTGCATAGATATGGGCCAAGTACGTCGATGGACTTCTTCAGGACCGTGGAGAAGCACCCCATCCTTGGAGTAATCCAGATCACCTGGTTCCCAACGAGCGGGGATAGCTCACCCCTGTCAAGGGCAGGACTGAGAGATCCCATGATCATCTTGATTTCCCTGTTTTCCTCAATGGACCTAACGGTCTCGTAGACGGTTCTCCTGTTAACGTTGAAAGCCTTTGCAATTTCGCTGACAGAAATCTCCATGTCAGCAGCATAGAACTTGCCATTCCTCACAGCTATGCCACGGCTGTAAAGACCCTCAAGGATCTTCAGCCTAACCGGATAGTCCCTGTAGTATTCCTCCAGTATTAGCAGCATTGTCAATACTCCGAAGTAAAAAGCCTATATAACTATGACACTGTCATAGTCCAAGCACCTTGTTCCGGGTTCTGACCTGGACTTCAGGGGCATCGATGATCTCCCTCAATCCAATCTCAGGCCCGACATCGCCAAGTTCTGGTACTGCGGCAGTTTGCAGGAAACCTTTCCTGAAGAAAGTTACCGTAATGCCCGTATCGCCGTAGAAAGGGGAGGTATCGAGTAATATGGAATGATCCTCGAATGGTTTGAAAGTGAACTGTTCGCCCATGCGCACTCCATTTATTGCCACAATCTCGTCACCTGCGTTAATGCCTGATTCAAAGCCCGGATAGGTCTCCAGTATCCCTTGAACCAGATACTTTTCGCCGTCCTTCCTGATTATGATGCCTGCTGTCTTCCTTGGTTTCGCATCTGGCTTTGAGTGTTCCAGCCTCAATCCAGCTTTAGCGAATTCGAGCGAGAGATCTGGTTCTTCATGTCCCTTAATATATCTTCTGAAGAAATCCGAATAGTCTTGTCCGGTGATTTCCTTCAGTAGTGCTAGAATATCCTTCTCGGTGAACCCTCTACCGTCTTTTCTGAATTTCTCGGCAAGCAGGTGAAAGAGATCATCTATGCTCCTTCCTCCCCTCGTCTGGTCGGATATCTGGATACTCATGATCAGGCCAATGAGCTCTCCCTTGGTGTAGTAAGACACATAGGTATTGTAGTCATCCGGTGATGGTTTGTAAAACCTGATCCACGAGTCAAAAGATGATTCGCCGAGTGAGGTTGTCCACGCGCCAGGCTCGAGCGCCATGTCATTCACTATGACCGAGATCTCCCTGTAAAAATGGTCCTTGGTCATCAGACCGGCCCTCATAACGGCAAGTGCTCCAAACAGCTGCGTGATTCCTTCGCAGAACCAGAGCCAGTTTGTATAATTCTCCTCCCTATAATTGAATGGCCCAAGTTCCACGGGCCTTATTCTCTTGACGTTCCATGAGTGGAAATACTCATGGGATATTGTTTCGAGGAACTGCCTGTAATATTTTTCATCTCTGAACAGTGTTCCCCCAAATATCACTGCACAGGAATTCAGATGTTCAAGCCCTCCAAAGCCTGTTCCGTTGTTCACAAGATGGATGATGAACTGGTACTTCCTGTACAGCGGCTGCCCCATCACCTTTGCATGTGCCTCCACTATCTTCGCAAAATCAGATTTAAGCGTCTCTTCATCGCAGTTGCAGGTGCCATCAATTATTATCTCATGGTCTTTGCCTGCAGCCTTGAATTCAAGTATTCTGTGGTTACCTATCTCTATGGGCGAGTCAACAAGGAGATCATAGTTTATTGCCCTGTACCTGGCATCAGCAATCCTTTCAAGGGTGGTCGATACCCGCCAGTTCTCGATCGGGGTTATCTGTAGCTCTACAGCCTGGTCCTTGTATCCCTCAATATACATGAAGACACTGGTTCCGGTAATGAAGATATGATGAGAGTCCACATGGCTGGTCCTGACCGTAAGATCCGCTGCGTATACCTCATAGTTGACAGAAATGGAGCTCAGTCCCCTGGTATTTACTTTCCATGTGCTCTTGTCTTTTTTTGTGAACTCAACAGGAAATCCTTCCATGGTCCTGGCCCCGAACCGACGCACGTTCTTTGCAAAGTCACGAACTAGATACGACCCTGGGGTCCATGCGGGCATAGTGAATAGGAGAAACTCCTCAGAAAACTCTTCAAGGACAATGCTCAGGGAGATAACCTGAGTTGCAGGGTTAGGCACCCGGAGAGAATAAGTTATCTTCATCTCATGTGGTGATCACCCTTATTGATTTAGATTCTCCCACGACCGCAGCTGGAAAATAGGATAGCTGGATCTATGATTTTTTCCTAGATATCCAGTGCGGACAGGAATTCTGCATTCGCAGATTTTAGAATGAAGGGGGATTGCCGACCCTGCCTGTGCTTTCCCGATTCATGAGGGAATGCTAAATTTGACCTAATCTTACAAAATATTTTATATCATCTTTGGGTTAGTTTAGGGAACACCATGACTGTGGTTTTCCCTTCTTACTTGGTGGTTGGCTTGCCTGGGGTGAGATGACATGCAGACTGTGGTCTTAGCCAAGCCGGGGGAAGTTCACGAGAGTGTGCGCCTGGCAAAAATTGATGATGCATTGAAGTTCTCTTCTCTTCTGAAAACCCCCGCTGTGCTGTTCGCAGGTGTAACAGGTTCTGTATCATATGTGCCCCGTGAGGAGGATGATGTGGATATGTTCATCATCTCACAGGAGAACCAGTTGTGGAGATGCATGTTCAGGGCATACCTTGCAAGATTCCTTGCCAGGACCAAAGAAGTGTGCCTATCACTAAACATGGATGTTGGCTATGCGAAATCGATGTTCGCTTCCATGAATGATCCCCTGAAAGCATCCGATTCCGTACATGTGATTCCAGTTATCGGGGCGGATCTCTATGGTAGCCTTCTTGGCAGTTCAGGCTTCATATCAGAACGATATCCAGAAAAAGCTAACGCAGGTACCATCCCGGATAAGTTCCTGAGAACTGGGTTGTTTGGCATGGCGCTCGAGGCCGGGGCTTTCCTTGTTTTGGCTCCTGTCGTGCTGATGAAAGCGATGATTGTCAACTGGAAAAGAGCGCATACCGATCCGGTGATGACGTATCGCTTGGTTCTCGGTAGGCACTGCCTGTACTTTGACAACCTGAGGTACAGAGCCATACGGGAGCAGTACTATGGTGAATGAACCCGTCAAATGAAGTTAGGTGAACAAGCCTATTCCTGGAGTTTCATTGCAGTTTTACTGTCCCTTGGCCTCCCGTCGAGCCCCCTCAGGCCCTTCATGGAGCCGAATATCATGGCAGAAGTTGCCATCAGGATTCCCGTCAGTAGGAATGTACTTGAAACCCCGATTACGGATATCAACACCGCCCCTGTGGCGATGGCAGGTGGCCCGCCTATAAAGCTCAGAACACCATCGATGGCGAAATACCTGCCGCGCATGCCTGAAGGTACAAGGTTCTGCGCGGAAGTGAGCCAGACATTTCCGGAAAAACCGGCGAAGATCCCTATGGAAAGGCCCAATATGATTGCTTCCGGGACATATGGTAAGGCCCCCATTAAAAGCAGGCTAAGTCCAACTGCAAGCCCATACATGAAAACCCATATTTTTCCGGCATGGGCCAGAGGGTGAATATATCCAGGTAGGAGGGAGCCGGCGACGTCACCCACTGCATACACCGCAAGAACCGTTCCGTATACAAGGGAGTCTGCATGAAGTGAGGCTGCCACGTATATGACCATGTAAGAAAATGATAGGGAGAAGAAGAAATTAAAGAACGTTGCAGAAATGGTCAGCTCCCAGAGGCCTCTTTCGCTGAGAAGCCAATGTAGGCCCTCTTTGAGTTCCATGCCCATGTTTCTCCCAGGTCTTTGCTGTCCTTCGCGCCCGGAAATTTTTCCCCCAACTGACGGGAATATCAGGAATGCAGCAGTCACCGCGGAGACTGCAAACACCGCAGCGCTACCTGCTACTGCTGCCGCTACCCCAACCGCTATTATCAGCCCTCCAGCCATTGCGTTCGCAATGGATCCGACTGTGGATGAAATGGCCCGGTTCATCCCGTTTGCTCTTGGAAGAGCGTTTGGTTCCACAATGTCAGGAAGGATTGAACTTGAAGCTGACCTGAAAAGTTCCAGGCCGATAGACCAGACTGCTGCCGCAGCCATGAGCACGTATAAGTTGAAACCGTAGAATACGGAGAACCAGGCAAGAATGCCCAGTGAGACCGCTCCCAGTACCATGGACACAACGACCAGGAAGGCTCTATTGAGCCTGTCCACCAATGCACCTGCCGGCAGAGCGCCTGCAGTTGCTGCCAGTGACTCCACCAGGGCCACGATGCCAACAGCGATGGCGGAATGTGTGGAAGAGAATACATACCATGCCACGCACACCGCAGCCGTGTTATATCCTAGTCTTGAGAGGCTGCTGGATCCAAAGAAGCCGTACAGTGGTTTCTTCCCAGATGGAAAAGATTCCTTGCCGTCACCGGCTCCAGGAACTAAGTCATTCATTGAAATGCCATCCATCCGTTCCTCCGGAATAAGAGACAGGGTTCATAAAGCGTTTCAAAAAGCTTCCAGAATGTCTGCAGATGTTCAGTGGAAACCCCCAAGCAGGTTGTTCCCTTTCCATAGACCCTCCTTCAGCATTACCAGACACCCGGGCATGGAAGCAGGAGATGTCCCGGGATCATAACCTCCTTCAAAACAGGGGATAGCCGCTTCCATGATTTCTTTGGCCTGTGGTGGTAAACCCAAGGGCGGCACCCCGGGGTGAATTACCCGACATGGCCTGAGAGGAAAAAGCAGGCTCATGTTGCCGTGGCTCAACGTGGCTTGATTTGGATTGTGCCACTGCAGCAGCTGTTAGAGGTCCATTGAAGTATGCTAAACCGATCTGTAGAGCCCGTCCATCATTCCCCTGAGCTGGCAGAAAAGTAATCTGGTCCTTTCTTTGCCACCTCGTGCAAGGTATGCTGCCGTGTTTGGAAGGGCGACGCGTGGAAAATGTGCCATTGCGTGCACTCTGAAGTTCTTCATTCCGGGATGCACTCTGGACATTATTCCGAACCACTCTCTGGTCTCGCGCATCACCCTTTCCGGATCCGCAAGTTGATGCTGCGTCCAGTATCCAAAACTACCTGGGAGTTCAACGTCGTGGAATGTAAAGGATCCAGTGTTCGCAACGGCCTTCCATCCTGCCATCTTGAGGCGGTAGCAGAAGAATGCACTGCTGTTGACCTCCAGGGATTCATCAAAGCCACCAATCTCGATTGCTGCAGCTGTCCTGACAATGGATGCGTTGGGAAGTGCGTCTGTGTCCAGAAGCGTGTTTTCTTTCTTAGGATCCCGTGGCAGGTTCCTTCCGACAAGCTGGAATCCCCATTGCCCTCTCCTGAATGGTGTTGCATAGACCCATACAAGTTCCGGATCATCCCTGTAAAGGACTGCGGGCATCACTGCACCAATCTGGGGATCATTCCTTATTGTATCATAGGGAATCTGTAGGGTATTCCCTGTCACCACGTTGTCGTCGTCGATGAAGTACGAGAATTCGCCTGTGGACATGCTCAGTGCTATGTTCTTCGCCTTGCTGATGAATATCCTCTTCGAAAAATGGACATAATCGATCGGGAGATCGGGGAAGTCCTTCCTGCACTGGCCGTCCTCCCTGTCTGAATCGTCTACTATTATGATCTGCCCTACTATTCCGCCGGAGGAATCCCTGACACTTGAGAGAAGATTCCGAAGCATCTGCTTGCGGTTGTGGGTGACAATGATTATTGACATTCCTGGGTTTGTGTCGGTCATTTCATGTCCTGATCTCGTTCCCTTGCCAACATATGCGAATTTGATTAGATTAATCCTTCCTGACAATGGTTAAATCCCGTTGATGTGTTTCATGCCCATTGGATCCTTATTATCAGGAAGTCGACAGGGTTTTCTCCGCTGCTGCACGGGTATATGACGAACGAATTGGGTCAAATTTCATAAACAGGCATGTCAGGGACATGGAGATAAGGGAGATGATGAGAAATGCCCATAAAGAAGCGAAAATGCTAGAGATCGGGTGTGGCACCTCCCAGGAAGCATCCAGGATCATGGGGCTGACCGGCGGGAGCGTGACCTGCCTGGACGTTGCCCAGGGGATGATCGACTTCTCGCTGGAAAAGATGAGAAGACTTGGTCTATCAGGAAGGTACCGGGCTTTCAAGATGCCTGCAGCAGAAGTTGGTAAAATCGGAGAAACCTTTGACCTGGTCTATTCATTCAATGGAGCCCTTAACTCTGAGCCGGACCTCGAAAACTTCTTCCGGGGCATAGTTCAGGTTACGGAGCCGGGCGGCGTTCTCTTACTTTCATTCAGGAGCAGGTTCTGCCTAGGAGAGTGGCTATATTACAGGATCAGGAACGATCCTGACTCGTATAGGTCGAAGAGGGGCGAGTATGTTGATGTTGGCGTTGTCAACAGCAGCGTAAGGGTCAGGTACCTTTCCCTGAAGGAGATCAGGGATCTGCTTCCGGCCAATTTCAGGATTACACGAGCCATAGGGCTGGGAATTCTCTTTCCCCCGTATGCAGCTTCCAGGGTGAAGTGGAGCCTTGCAAGGAAGGCGGTTATTGCAGTTGAGCGCATCCTCAGTCTTGTTCCGGTTATATCCGGGTTTGGGGACCAGATACTTGTCACTGCGGTGAGAGTCTCATGATAGTCTGCTGACTGGAAGCTAGTATACTTTTTCCAGCAGGATGATCTGAATGTCGCTCAGTGCCTTGATAGGCCACAGCCCTCCCAGAATACGGTCTGCACTAATCAGGGAGCTGGTATGCCTTGACAGCCTTGACACAATGCCGTTGTGACCAATTGTTGGGAATAATACTCCAAGGCCGAAATATGCCTTTTTCCTGAACCCATGCCGTTGGGCTGCCATTACTATCTTCCAGTGGGAATGAAACCACGCGTCCACTGGAAGGGAAGAGATCTCGTGCAGTGCAGGGTACTTCAACCTGGAAAGCATCGCCGGGAAATCCAGTTCCAGTAAGCTGCATATCTTGTCCACCAGCGATAAAGGATTGTAAATGCCCAGGAAGAGTTTTCCTCCAGGCCTGATCATCTTCTCAAGATACCCCATTATCGGCTCAGGATCATCTTCGCAGTCCAGCGCTCCGAAGTTGCTGAATGCTCCATCAAACTGCGCCTTATTCTCCACCGGTGACATTGTTCCAAGCGATGATGCCTTCATTGCTTGGGTGCTCAGCAAGGAAGACCTGCCTGTGCTATGGGCCTTAGACTCCAGGATCCTTATCATTTCAGGCGAAGCGTCAATGGCGTGGATACGGTAGCCTTCGTTCAGCATCTTCATGGTCTCGATCCCAGACCCGCATCCTATCTCGAGCAACCAGCTTCCCGGCGGAAACACTCTCTTCATGTAATCTACCGTTCTCTGCCTTAGATAAAGTCCAAATGGATTTGCCTGTACCCCCTCATCATATCCATGGGATATGAGATCAAATGATTCCCTGAGCCAATCCGCGTAAGGTTTGTTTTGCCTGGGTCCAGGGAGTAACGGTTCCAGTTCGATGAAGACCGGATGTCCCCCAAGCCATCTCTCTACCTTTTCATTGCCATATTTCCCGGCAAATTTCTCCTGCAACCACCGCTTCTTCTCCTGATCCCTCACAAGGATGGCTTCATACGATGTCCATGCATTTCCATTCCATACCTGTGCATTACCGTACTTCAGGAGTCCGTTAAGCCATGAAGTGTCCGGTCTCTCTGAGAATATGTAAGTTTTTTCCCGGTCCGATACGAAGGCCAGGGGGATCCTCTTCCTGCCAGAGGCCACTATCAGGCTTCCTTCGTCCACGGCAGAGTTGCGCCTTCCGGGTTTTTCCACATTCAATTTACCACCCTGTACCTAATAAGACCTTGCAGGGCTATCGACTGCGAGGGAAAGCAATTGTTTTAAGGCAGGACCCCAATTATCCCTGAATGCCTGAGCCCGAGTTGATTTACAGTTCTGGAGTACTGGTCCTCAGGAATTACGAGGGCACTCAACCTGATAGGTTCACGCGTGATGCCCGAACTGGATATTTTATTGCCCCTGCCTATCTTTACAGGAAAATTGCGTCTCAGGGTCTGAAGGTCAGGGATCTGGTATTTGTGAACCAGGAGAAGGTTACGGTTACCCACTCGGAGAAACTAAGGCCCTACCAGGAAGACGCAATCAAGAAGTGGGAGCAGAATTCCTGCAACGGCATTGTTGTTCTTCCTACTGCGGCAGGAAAGACCCACATTGGCGTTGAGGCAATTGCACGTTTGCAACAGAGCACTCTTGTGATCGCACCAACCATAGAGTTGATACAGCAGTGGAGGGATCGACTGAAGAGATACTTCTCTACTGAGATTGGCCAGATAGGCGGCGGGGAAAAGGATATCCGGCCAATAAGCGTCTGCACGTACGATTCTGCATACCTGATGGCCGAATCTCTTGGAAACAGATTCAAGTTCCTGCTGGTCGATGAGGTGCACCATCTTGCCTCCGAGCAGTACATGCAGATCGCGAAGATTTTTGCTGCCCCTTACAGGCTAGGACTCACCGCTACCCTAGAAAGAGCAGACAAGCTTCATGAAAACCTTGCTGAAGTAATGGGAGGCAAGATCCTGGAGATGGGCTACGAGGAGCTCTCCGACTATCTCGCGAATTTCAAGATTGTAAGGATTCCCGTAGAACTTGATCCAGACGAGGAGGACGAATACCACAGGAACCGGGATGTTTTCCTTTCCTACCTGAGGAAGCACAGGATGGTTCTCAGGGGGCCCTGGGATTTTGAGAAATTCATCCTGAGCTCGTGGAATCCCGAAGGCAGGGAAGCCCTGATGGCCTGGAGGAAGTCAAGGGAGATAGCCTTCAGTTCCAGGGCAAAGATAGATCATCTCAGGCGCATTCTGGCGGATCACCATGGTGAGAAGACCCTGATCTTCTCCGAGGACACTGAAACGGCATACCTGATATCTCGTGAATTCCTCATCCCTGCAATCACTTACATGACGCCTCCCCGGGAGAGGAAAAGCTATCTTGAGCTTTTCAGGGAAGGAAAGATCAGGACCCTGGCCACGTCAAGAGTACTGGACGA